>DASTSF010000495.1:0-5611 GCA_035760825.1 Bacteroidia bacterium | reverse complement strand
GCCACCATGTGTTTCCGGATATTCTGGTAGGAAATGCCGATCATCTGGAGCGCTACGCTGATGATCCCGCGGAAATCCCATGTCTGGGGAAGTATTACACCGTCGAGCGATCCCGTGAGCCATTCGAACAGCGCGTCCTTCAAATGCTTGAGAAAATTCTTCCCGAAATTTTTGAAACCTGTTATCGCTGCGTCGATCAGATTCCTGACGAACCGGATCGGTTGTGTGAAGATGGCCTTGAGCACGGCGGCGCCCTTGTTGATGATGCTTTCGATCTCGGCCAGCGAGAAGCCGAATTTTTCCAGCGCCCATGAAAAGAATTTTTTCGCGGCAAGCAGCAGCAGGTTGGCGAGCTT
Source organism: Bacteroidia bacterium (assembly GCA_035760825.1). Taxonomy (GTDB): domain Bacteria; phylum Bacteroidota; class Bacteroidia; order Palsa-965; family Palsa-965. The sequence continues at coordinate 5,255 of DASTSF010000495.1, read as the reverse complement.
CGACAGCGCGCCCGACATTTCCTCTTTCATCTTCTCGATCTTCTCGTCGATCGCTTTAATGGCCGCCTGCTGCTTGTCCTTGAGCTTGTTCTGCAGGTCTTCCTCTTTTTTCGCCACCATCTTGTCCAGCTCGTCGAGCTTGCCGTTCATTTCCTCCTGCGCTTTTTTACCTGCGTCTTTCAGGTCGGGACCGAGCTTGTCGACATACGTTTTGATCTCTTTCTTCGCCGCCGCAAGCTCATCCTTGCATTCCTGTATCACTTTTTTGTTGTCGGCCGTGATGTCCGCAACGAGCTTGTTGATCTTGTTGACGAACGTCGATCGGTTGGTGTCGAAGATGTTTTTCACTTCCGGCAGATCGTCCATGCCCAGCAGCCAGTCTTTCGCGTGCCGCGCCCATCCCCAGAAACCCGAATAACGTTCGTCCTTGAACGCGTCGAGTTCGCGCTTCACATTGTCTTCGAATTCGTGCGTGGCTTTCGCGTTGCCTTCGTCGAACCGTTTCATCGCCGTCGTTTCGAGATCGGCGAGCTTCTTCGTCACTTTTTCCTGTGCGCGTTTGTAAATGTCGTTGATGTGCTTCGCCACCTCGTCGCGTTTTTTCTCCATCAGCGATTTGGTGCCCTGCTGTTTCTGGCGTGTGGCGGCCAGGTGCTGCTTCCGGTGCGCTTTGATCTCCGTGCGTCCTTTCTGCTCTTCGTGCTTCAGGTCGGTATCGACTTTCGTATTTTCCGTTTTTGCAAACTGCTGGATGGAAGCGGGCTCGGTCTTCGCCTTTTTTTCCATTCCCTTCTTTTCCTTGTTCGCTTCGGCAAGGTCCCCGCTGTCGACCATGTCGAGCTGCTCCTGCGTAACGCCTTCGTCTTTCAGCTTCGTGTCGGCTTCTTTCGTGTAATTGCTGACGTCGGTGTGCTCTTTCTGCAGCGGAGCGATCGTGTTCGCGCCGAGGTTCATCTGCGGGGTGACCGGTGCAACTTCTTCGGGCGGCAACGCTTCCGGAACACCTGCCGGCGGAGCTGGCGGCGGATCCTGCTTCATGTCGCCGAATGTTCCAGCGACATTGTCCTTGTCCGTATTGACGACCACGGACGCAGCGGCGCTCATGTTTTCCGCTTTGTTGTCGCGTTTGAAATTGTCGACATCCTCGATCGATTTCGGGACATTTTCCTGGATCGCGTCGTTGAAGGCCTGTTTCGCTTTTGCTTCGTCAGGTTGCGGAGCCGGCTTCGCATCGACGGCATTCACCTGCCCGGAATTTCCCGCGGCCTGCGCTTCGGTCTGCGGAGGAACGACGGCTTTCTCCGTCTGCGAAAGTTTGGATGCCGCATCGTCGTGCTGCTGCTCGTTGGTTTTCAGCTGCTGCAGCTTCGTCTCGCCGCGCGCGATCACCGGTGCGCCTTTCATCATCAGCCACGCACCGACTTTTCCGCGGATGTGGAATTTTCCGCCGCCGTGAGTCACTGCCTGTTTTTTATGCCCCGCACCCGGATGCTTCGGCGCTGCTTTCTTTTTTTTGCTTTTCTCTTTTCCTTCTTTCGCCTTTTCTTTTTTTGTTTTCTTTTTCGCTTCCGCTTTCACATCGGGAACAGGTTTCGGCGGCGGACCTTTCCCGAGTTTTTTCTGTGCTGCATGCGCTTCTGATTCGAGTTTCGCCGCATCTTCCGCGCTCATGTCGGGCGGCAGCTCCACCATCTGCCCGTTGCTCATGCGGTACATGCGTTTGCCGTCGCCGCCTTCCGCCGCGCTGGTGTGCACAGGCGCCGGCGTGTCCGCAGCCTTTCCTATCGACTTCGATTTCGAAGACGGGGTAACGGAAGAGGTTGTGGTTTCGGCGGACATATATTTTATTTACAAGGCAGATTCTCTTTATTTATTAGCCGGAAATAGTTTCATTGAATATCTTCTTTATAAACGAGGTGGTCTGGGCCACATATTGTGTGTTTCCTCCTAGAAGTGCCTTTTGCCAGCCGTAAACACCGCGGTAGGAAAGTAATTTTTCAAAATAGGCATCAAGCGAAATATCAAGCGGAAGCAATCCTTCCCTGTGATCAAAATAAAAGAGCCCGGGGCCTATCTTTTTATTTTTCATCTCATAGCAAATACATGCAGAATTGTCCGGGTCAAAATAATCTACCGGGATAAGACGACTGCCAACATTGAGTTGGTGTATGTGCTGGAATTCGTTCCATATTTCGTTCAGCCAGAATCCAGGAGCGAAAACATTCTCGATGGAATCGATAAATATCCGGCCTGTCGTGCACATGCTTGCTTCGAGTCCCAGCGATCGGATCGAATCAGGTTTGACTTCCCATTCGATATGGGCAAAGTCAACGGCGCTACAGAATTGAATATAATCTTCGGGGGCATCGCATCCTTCTGACCGCAGGAAGTCTGAAATATAGTCAGTGCCCAGACCTTCGAATATCCGGTCCTCTTTAACAACCAGATGAGGCGATAGATGAATGGTCTGTGAAGCTTTTTGAATAGTGCCGAGGTAATCGTACATAGCGATCGCTTTCAGGTTAGGTCGATAATATATGTTCCGGCAAATCTGGCCTGGGCCGCAACTATTGAAGCTTTATCAGAGCTGAGGAAATTCGAATAAGGTGTTCCGTTGAAGGATGATGTAGGCAACGCGTAATATGTATTCATCGCCGAATAAACATCCAGACTGGAGTATGCGCTGCAGGCGGCTGCAATTCTACGTGCACGGTCCTGCGGTATGCGGAGATTAGTCTGTAAAAAGGGCCTGCCGATGTTTTTCAATCTCACGGTCAGCGGTCCACCGGATGTCGGCATAGCTGGCAGGGGGAAACCATTGTATTCCTTCCGGTCGATCTGTTGATCATCCACAGGCCGGTTGTTGTCATCCATTTTCATTGTTCCCCAGACGTAAGTGATGCTCGTCGGGAAATCATTAAGCGGCGCAGCGGAATTGCCGTAAGCGATGTCAACATCATAGTATAACATTGTTCCCGGCTCAAGCAGACGGCGAAGAACCGGGTGCTCAACCTGACCTGCAAATCTTGTATTCACCACCCGCGGTGCGGCAACAAGATTGAATATGCTTGCCGGTCCATGCATGGAGCTGTGTATCAAATGCCATCTCACCCAGTCGTTGTAAATGGTATTGTCATTTCCCCTGGCAATATTGATGCGATCCAGAAAACTCCATCCCGGCACACCGGTAACACTGTTCGCATTCGGATTCCCGACGGTATTTCCTCTAAGTGCAGTTAATGGTCTTGCCTGGATATGCGTCAACTTGCTACCCCCAGTGGGAGTTATGGTTGTCTGAACGGTTTCACTCCGGCTGCCACCGATCCCGAGAACAGTTACGCTATCAGACAGCGTGTCATACTCGCTTCGTATCTCGTTCTGCTTTGCCGTAAGATTGCCCCTGGGTGTGGAAGGCGCAGCTTCCATTGTTTTAAGTTCATTGAGTTTTGTGCTGATGTTGCTGTGACTTGTTATTGCATTTTGCTTAGCCCGTCTTTTTGCGGAATCTGAAGCCGGTACGGTAAGGTTGTTCAGGTATTGCGAGAAGGGTTGTTTTTCGCTTGCTATCATCAGTGTGGGGCGGCCGCCATGATCTTCGACAAAAAGCGAGTGTGACGCGTGGTCATTGGTTCGGAATTCTTTCCGCAATCCAAGCCAGCTTGCAACTGCTCCCACCGCGCTCCGCCCCGCCTGCATCAGCCTTTGCGCAGCCGTCTGTATCCACGCCACGATGCGGTCGAGCGCGCGGTTGACGCCCGCCTGTATCGCCTGTATCGCCCGCTGTATCGGCGCTGCGATGTCGCCGATGCCGATGAAGCGCGCAAGGAAGCTCAGCATCACGGGAATGAAACGCGCCATCGACTGCTCGATGTAATTCGCGGCCTGTCCCAGGCTTCCCATCGCAATATTCGTGATCGAATCGACGATCGATTCCACGAACGCCAGGATCTGGTTCATACGCTCGATGAAGAACATGATCGTGTTGTACGTTTTGAGGATCGCCTGTATCACCGCGCCTACCGGGCTCAGCAGCGAAAGCAGCTGCGTGATCGCGGCCATGACGATGCGCTGCTGGATCCATTCCTTGATGCGGTTCAATACCATCTCGCGGATGTTGCCGAAAAATTCGCTGATGCGGTCCTTGATCGCTTCCACGAATCCTTTCTCACGCACTTCCTGCAAAAACTGGAAGCCGCGCTCGAGCAGGCTCACCGTGCGTTCCCCGAGCAGTGTCACGAGGCGCTGACGGATATTGTCCCACGTAAGCCCGAGTATCTGCAGCACGAAGAAGAGAAATCCGCGGAGGTCCCATTGCTCGGGCAGCTGAACGCCTGCGCGCGTGAGTCCGCCCGTAAGCCACTCGATCACCCCGTTGCGCAGGTGCACAAGAATGTGCTGCATGAATTGCCGCACGCCGCGCCCTATGGCCGTAACGAGGTTGCTGAGAAATCCTACCGGGTTGCGGATGATCAGCAGGAACGTGGAACGAACGCGCCGCAGGATCGAAAGGATGCGCGCACCGCCGGCGCCCATGGCCGCTTCGAAAATGAATTCAAGGATTTTTTCCAGTGCGGCAACCGCGAAGCCGAGCAGGTCGCGCAGCAGCGGACTGAAAATGTTCGACAGGTTGCGGAACGTGTCGATCGGGTGGAGGATGCTCGTCGCATCGAGCGAATCCCACGCGCGCGAGAACGTGGCGCTGATGCGTTCCCACGTGAGGTTGCGCGCATGCGTTTCATCGAGGAACCACTGGTAAGCGCGCTCAAGCGCATGCGACTGCACAAGCTGGTCGAGCTTTTCTGTTCCGCCCGGGATGAATTCCATGAAACCGCGCACGAGGTTGAGCGCTGTGCGCGGAACGGCCTGGTTAGTCAGCGGGTTGCGACCGAGAATGGTGGTGAACAGGCTCCATCCCGGGATCTCGGAAAGGAAATTGTTCAATGGTGTGAACAATGTTTCGCGCAGGAATTGCACGACGCGGTTGATCACCTGCCGCGCAAAATTTGAAATGCGGTTGACGATCGGGTCGAAATAACGGTGAATGATCGCTATGTTCCCGCTGATGCCGTGCGTAATGCCCATCTCGTCCCAGCAGCGTGAAAACGTATCGCGTATGGAAGCGAGGCTGAGCCCCAGCTGACCAAGAACAGAATCGAGCCATGCCCCGGCTCTTACGATAAGACCACTTTCCACGAGCTTGTCGAAAATGGCAGGACCGATGATCGGGATCAGCTCGAGGAATCCCTGGAAAAGAT
>DASTSF010000494.1:0-8853 GCA_035760825.1 Bacteroidia bacterium | reverse complement strand
TGGCCGTACGTTGTCGCGGGAAGCCAGTACGATATCGACCTCGGAAATCACGGTTTCGGATGGTTCGGCGTCCATGCGGGCGCGGGCTATACGTTCCTGCTTCCGTATTTCGAGCTGGGCCTGGAGCTCCGCGTGCAACGCGGGTTTGCACAAACGAATTTTTACGACACGCCGCAATATTTCCTCACCGTAACGTTTTCCGATCATTCCGATGTGAAAGACGATTTCAGCATGAAGAAGGATGAAACGGAAAACGGGTTTTAGGTAATTCGTATCCCAACCACCAGCACATCGTCCACCTGCTCGAGATCTCTTTTCCATTCATCGAACGTTTTTCCCGGCTCGCTTTTCTGCTCATCGACGGAAAGCGAAGAAACTTTTTTCAGCAAGCGAAGGAAGTTCCGGTACATGAATTTTTTTCCCGCAGGCCCCCCGAACTGATCTGCGTACCCGTCCGAAAAAAGATACAGCATGTCACCGGACTGAACGGTGACCACCCGCTCCGTGAATTTTTTTTCAGCGTCGCTGTAGCTTCCGCCAATGGAAAAACGGTCGCCGCGCACTTCTGTCACCTCCCCGTTGCGGATGAGCACAAGCGTGCGGCGTGTGCCGGAAAGCTGCATGTATCCTTTTTCGATGTGCCAGACGAGCAGGCCGATGTCCGTTGCAGCGTGCCGTCATCGCGGAAGATCGGTGTGAGCGTCGATGATTCCCACACGACGATGTCCGGTTGCTTACATTAAAGATGATTTTTTAAGACGAACCATTATCGTTCCTTCCCGTAACGGCACAAAAAAAGCCCTCCGGGCGGAGAGCTTTCTTCAACGACCGGAAAAGAATTATTGGCTCACAGTGACTTTTTCCGATCGTGTTTTCCCGTCTGCGTAAATTAATTTCACAGTGTACTCGCCCCCTTGCGGTACAGGAATCATTTCGGATTCCGCGGGAGAATTGATAAAGCTGATGACTTTTCCGTTCTTATCGATAACTTCCATCGCGCTCGCGCTGCTGCCCGTCGACTGGTTCACCAGGATGGTCCTGGAAGTTTCCGAGCAGGAAAAGGCGGGCTGGCAGGGCCGCGTGATCTTTACTGCATCGCTTGCCGAATCGCCGCCGGTATGTACGGCGTAAGAGTAAAATGAAAAGGTGGATGTCGATGCGAAAAAGTCGCCGTCCGAGTCGGAGTCGTGCTGCGCATAACCTGCAAGCGGCAGGATGAATATGGCGAGGCTGAACAATATGTTTTTCATGGCCCAGTTATTTGTTGAGCAAACATAGAGCGGTAAAAACGCGCAGGTAAGCCGCATCGGGGCCCGTCCTTGCGGATGTAAGATTTGGGGAAAATCTGTAAAGGGAAAATATCAGAAAAGCAGGCTGACGGAAATGGTTTTCGTTTCCGATCCGTTCTTCAGCACCGCCTTGATGCAATAGTTATACGTGTTTCCGGGGTACAGCTCCCGGTCGGCGAGGTGAAGGGTTTTCCCGTCGACGGTCTTCCATGTGCGCAGGGCATCGTTGTTCTTCGCTTTGTAAATGATGTAACGGTCGACCGGGAAATCGTCCGCCCGCCAGTTTAATGTTATCGTGCGCGACGCGAGGTCGGCAACCGCGGTGAAATTTTTCAGTGCCGGGTAAATGTGCGGCTGAAAAAGAACCGGCGGAAACACGAGCCGGCTTTCATTCCCGGAACTATCCGTAACGGTGATCATGTACGAATACGTTTCGCCGGGAATAACGCCCGCGTCGGTGAAACAGCAGACAGTATCACGCCCGGTCCAGCTGCCGAGCGGAATGCCTGAACTTCCGCATACGCGTTCCAGCTCCACGCACATGACATCATCACTGCTGCTGTTGATCCACCCGATGCGGATCGTGCTGTCGGTGTGGAAAAAGAATTTCGCCACGGGTGCGACCGGCGGAATTTTATCGGGACGTTTCAACAGCAACGGATCCGAATTTGCGGAATTGTTGTAATGGGTGTCGACGCTGCGCACGCTGTAGTAAATGGTTCGTGTCAGCGTCTGCATCGTGACCGTGTCGGTGAAGAAATTCTGCGCCAGGATGGAATCGCTCACTTCCGAAAATTCTTCGTTCAGCGTGTTGCACCGGAAAACGCGGTATCCTTTCAGATCGGGTGCGGCGACATTTTCCCATTCGAGCCGGGCGATCCCGTTCGTGTCGATGGAGCCGGAAAGATGCATGGGAACGGGCGGCGGTGTTTCATCGCGCAGCTGCAGCAGGTAAGGAAAAGAAAACCCTGTGTCGTTTTCCATGCTGATCACGGCGATCACATAATAGGACGACGCAGACGGGAACGAATCGGTGAACGTGAACATGTGCGGGGAAATGATCTGCGGTGAAGCGGGCGCATACGGGCCGTCCACCGATGGCGCGCGCAGCACGGCAAATCCTGAAATATCTTCCCGCGTTTCCATGGAATCGAGATGCCAGCAGAGCCGGGCGGTTTTATTGTCGGGTGAATAAAGCGTATCCATCACGGGGAAAACGGTCATGTCTTCTTTTCCTTTCCCACGGATCATTGCAGAAGGCGGACCATCAAAACCGAAGAACGACCGGCCCCGCACGCGGTACCAGTAGGTACGGTTGAACTCCGGTAACGTGTCGCGGTACATCAATGTGTTTTTGTCCTGTTCGTATTGCGAGCGCACCACGGAAAGCAGGATGGTGTTCACACGGGAAAAATGAATGCTGTCTGCCGAACGTTCGATGATGTACCCGGCGTACTGTTCATGCGTGGAAGTGATCATGAAGGCCAGCGACGCTTTTTTGCCATGAAATTCACCGCGCAGGGAATCGGGCGGAAGCAGGACAGAAAGAGTTTTATTCGCGACCGCTTTTCCGCTGATCGTTTTTTTATTCCCGGCGATGCGCGCGCGGTAAACGTATCTTCCCGGCGGCACGTTTTTGTCAATGAAAAAAAGTCCGGCAGCTTTGGCTGTAGCGACCGAAATGTCGCAGGCTTTCATCGTGAAGCCGAAGGAAAGCGATTCTTCCGTTTTCCTTTTTTGCGGATCGGGTGAAGGTGTTTTGCTTTCGAAGAGGTTGCTGAAAACGATCGCGGCGGCGGGCTCGTGTGCGATGAGTGTCGTCCAGGCGCTGTCATTCTGTGCAAGCGGAAAAACGGGAGAAGGTGTTACCGTGAAACCGCGGGTAGCGGTATCCGCGTAATCGTTCGCTGCGAAACGTTCGATGATGTAGCCGTTTTTGTTCCCGAGCTGCCAGGTTTCCGCATCTCCCGGCACCCAGCGGATCATGACGCTGTCGCCCGCAAAGAAAGTTTTGACGAAGAGGTGAGATTGGGCCTTCAGAGAAGATGAAAACAAAAGAAATGCTGCGATCAGAAAAGAAGGGATCGGCGCTGGTTTTCTGACACAGAGATCGCCTGCGGCGTTCACGGAGGTGATTTCACGGAGGTTCACAGAGCGGAGAATTAAATAACGTAACGGCGGATGCCATCTTTAAGCCGGATAACGTTGAAATTAACCAGCAGACCAATTCTGCAACCTGAAAGTTTGAGGTAGGTCAGCAGCTGGGCTACGTGAATGTCATGAAGGACTTCAACAGATTTTATCTCAACAATGATTTTCTTTTCAATGAGCAGATCCACACGGTAGCCGGCGTTGAGATGAATGCCGTTATAAACGAGCGGCAGGGGCGCCTGCCTGCGTACGGAAATAGTATTGGATTCCAACTCATATTTCAGGCATTCTTCGTAAGAAGATTCCAGTAAACCCGGACCGAGGGCGGAATGTACTTTCATCGCGCATCCAATGATTTTCCCGGTAAGTTCGTTATCGAAATTTTCTTTTTTCATTTATCGATCTCTGTGTAGCTCTGTGAAACAACCTCTGTGGTTCTCTGTGTTAAATCACCCCCCCACGATCGTGCATTCGCTTCCTGCTTCAAAGGAAAAATCCACGTGGCCGGATAGCAGTCCGCCGAGAATTTCATAATCACAGCCCACAGCGCCGCCCACCCAGCCGGGATCCGGCAACCGCGCCTGTAAAACGGCCGCCGCAGATAAATTCAGGATCGTGACGTTGAACGGCTGGTGCGCCACTTCTCCCTGCACGCCCGCAAGTCCCTGCAGGTACGCATACACCTGCCCCGTCGCGTACCAGCCATTGAAGCCGATCACGTTCGTCGTATTCGCGCAGTGTGCATGAGGACCGTAATTCATCACCATGATATCGAATCCGGCACCTGCATTTATTCCGTAATACAAACCGAAATGTTCGAACCCGACGTTCCCGTTGAATCCCGTTCCGAAGCTGGCGCCGAAAGCAAAACCGCCTGCACCTTCCAGCGCCTGCGTGTTACGCTGACCCGTGAGGTTGTTCATGTTCACGACGGACATCACTTGCGGAGGTGGAGGAGGAATGGGATCGAGCTGCGTGCCCGCTTCGATGTACGAAGAAAGATTCCCGATGTTCAGCAGGGAAATATTCACCCGTTGCTGCGGACGTCCGACGTACACGTACCACGTCTGCGGATCGTAATGCAGCAGCGCTGTCCCGGTTGCGGCGATGGAAGGAAGGTGGATCTGCGCACCCATCACGGCATGCAGCGCGTGATTGTTGAAATCGTATTGCATCAGCATCGACGCCGTGGCCGGAAGCTGGCTCACCGGTTTATTCAGCCGTTCGTTGATGCCCGTCATGAAAAAAACAGTTCCGGACAGGGACAGCTGCGCAATTCCTCCGTTCGTGTTGAAGTTCATTTCCAGCGCGACGTCACCGTTGCACGCATCGGGCGATCCGCTGGTGCCGAGCGTGACACCGGCCCTGATGCCGAGCGAAGTGTTTGCATCCGGAACATAGGCGGAAGCAGCGCCGAAAGCCGGCGTGTACAATTGACTTTCCAGCGGCGTGGCGGAATTCCTGTGCATGTGGTAATAAACACCGCCCATCAGCCGGTAGATCGAAGCGCCGGAGAAGGGAATGATCACGGGCGCGGCTGCATCGACGTAGAAATAACGCAAGTTGTTCACTTTCCCGAACCACACGGAAGATGAAGCCGGCGACGGCATCACATCGGCTATGGCAAATGCAAGCTGGCCGGAAAATCCTTTTCCGTATACGGGATCATTTTCGCGGAACTGTATCGTGCCATTCAGCGAGAACGGACCGCTGCCGAAAGCGACGTTGATATTATCGACGCTGACATGATCCGGTTCCCATTTCAGTCTGGTGCGCGTGTTCCCGGTCGCTTCATCCGGAACGGAGGTTGTCTTTGTGACGATGGTGAATCCGCCGCTCACACCGATGTCGAGCGAGCCGGGATCCATGAAATTCACGGCTGCGCCGAAACGGATGGCCGGTGCGCCGTTCAGCTGGCCGATCGTGACGGAATTCAGCGAGAAACCAAATCCGCCGAGTGAATTGCTTTCGGGATGGGAAGAGGAAAGTGAAAATGTTCCGCTGCGAAGAACAGGCGCTTCCGATGCGATGGTGAGCGACTGAAAGGAAAGCGCTTCGGTGGTTGCGTTGGTGCTCCCGAACGCAGCTGTGCCGTTGAGCTGCGCGACAGGATAAAGGATGCCGTTTCGTTTCGTGACGGTGATGAGCGAAGAGTTCGATAGCGTGAGGTTTGCGGAAAGCACGTCCGCGTGCATGTCGTTCGCCGGTGAAACGGAAAAGCTGTAATCGATCGTATGCGTCTGCGGATTTTCGCTCAGCGCTGCGCTGAACGCGATCGAATCGGTTTCGCTCAGTGGTAATTTGAGATAACCGGACATGTTGCCGCCGTTGAGGTGGTTGGATGTGAATCCCGCGCCGATGGACGCGAGGGAAAATCCCCACCCGTTCATGCTTCCTCCGGAAGTGCCGAACAGGTTTTCCGCCTGGAAAAAACCGGAAACGCCCGAGTTGTCGATGAGCAGGTTGGTGGCGATGATCTCGGGACGTGTTCCGTTCTTCGCGAGCTCGCGCGGGAGCTTTACGCGGAACTGGCGGATGTAAAACCCGGTCCACATCAGCGGATCGCCGTTGCAGCCGGCCAGGTTATAACCGGCAGGGAAAACCATGTTCGGTGCGTTCGACAGCTCGCTGAAGTCTGCCGTTGCATCGGTGGCCGTGAAGGAAAGATCATCAGCGCCGCGGATGCAGAAAGGCGGAAAAGAAAGCTGCGCGATGAAATTGTGAATGTCGTTCGTGTGCAATTGAAAAGAGCAGCGCACCACGGAGTCGGAAGAGAATTCCGGATCGGGAAAGATCATCCCGGGATCAAATTCGAAATAGCCTTTGAGGTTCACGGCTTCGAAACCGTTGCAGTCCCATTCGACGTAATTGAACCCGTCCGGCCTGAGCACCAGCGAAACTTTCGGTCCGAGCGAAATGCGGTGCTCGCTGACCAGCATTAGACGTGTGTTGGGTCCGGGCACAACGCCTTTCGGGTTGAACGCGACGTTCTGCGCGGCGAAGCAGATCTTCTGGGCGGAGCCGGGAAATTCCAGCGCCATGTAAGCGGAAAAGGTGGCGCCCGGCGTTCGGAATTTCGCACTGTCAACAGCGATGATGTAACGCGTGACGCCGATCTCCTTCACGATCCCGAACGGGAGATTCCCCGTGCTGTCGGGGTCCATGTTCCCGGCGAGACGGTTTTCGTTTTCCACTTTCGAGCAGATGGAAAGCACCATGCTTTGCAGCGGATCGGCCGTGCTGTCAGTTTGAGCGAAAAGACGAAAGGTGAAAAGAAGGGAGAGAGCAAATAAATAGTTCTGCATGGGCGCACCGTGGAATTCCGGAAGAAGCTGTTGTGCTGTTTTTGCCGCAAAAAATTTCACGGCAATCCAGCGAAAAGTAATTCCGGCCGCAAAAGAAAAAAATCCGCAACACTTAAAACGTTTTCAAATGTTTAAGGTCGGATCGGGGACGGGCAGCAATTAAGAATGAAATTCACTGCCACATCTTCGAATCATCCACGGTTTTCACGTCGCGGAATTCCATGTGGGTCTGGTTGATATGACCGTCCGCAGAGATCACTTCGCGGAAGGAATAATGTGAAACCACCGAGCGGTAATTTTTCCGGGAAGGTTTTTTGTCATCATTGAAATTGTCATTCGGCAGGCGGTAATAATCATCGCATTGCAGCTCATCAGGCGAAACAAAGAAAGACGAGCTGTGTGAAGCGTAATAATCATTGCCTGAAAAATCCGAACGGGAATAGTCGGCCACGGAAATTGTTTCGCTCCTGCCGGTAACGCGGTTGATGAACGAGATGTTCAGCTCAAGGTCCGTCGAAGATGAATAAGGTTTGTCTCCGTCGAAAATCGTAATGACCGAATAGTAGCCGGGATGGATCGCCGTATCCAGCAGCGCATAGAAATAAAAATTCCCGTCTTCGAATTCCCGCGGCGGGTCTTCGCGGTAAATGATTTTATAATCATCGTAGCTCATCTTCACCAGCGTATCTGTGCTGAAATATTCCGGCCGGATCTTCAGCTGCATCGTTTTTACGCAACGCAGCCTGTTTATGTAATTGTATGTGCCGGTCACGCCCGTATCGCTGCCGGAAAATGTGCTCTGCGGTTCCCTGCGAATGGAAACGGAATCGCCGGTGAACGGGACAAGGAAAGAGGGCCTGGACGATTGACCGGAATTGCGCAGCTGCAACCCCGTATTCCCGCATCCTGCCAGGATAAGAAAGGTGAGAATCGTTGCGTGCAACGTGAGTGTGAAATTCTCCCGGTAATGGACCATGACCCAAAGCTCGTTCATGCGGGGAAAGGAAAGGCCCGGACCGGATAAGTGTCCGGAACCGTCGTGTAATTGTCACCTGTCCGTCCATCTACCCTATAAACCCCGGGGAGGTGACTTCGGCTGCTTTTTTGCCGGACATTGACATTTAACAGTTGCGGCTGTCGCAAAGCCCGTAATTTTGCACCATGAAAAGTTTGTGGGGAAATATTCTTCTGGTTGCGGCCGCGGCCGGGCTTATCACCGCCGGGATCATAATTTTCAAAAAAGGAACGAACGTGCGCACGCTCGAATACTGGGACCCGGTCGAGGAAGGACTGCGGCACGACCAGCAGGCGGGCCAGCATCACAAGGTGCTCGATTTTTCGCTGACGGACCAGACGGGAAAAACGATCACCCGCGCTGATTTTACGAAAAGCATCACCGTCGTCGATTTCTTTTTCACCACGTGCCAGGGAATCTGTCCGCGCATGAACACGCAGATGCAGCGCGTTTACCAGGCGTATAAAGGGAACCCCGAAGTGAAATTCATTTCGCACACGGTCAATCCTGAAAACGATTCGGTTCCCGTGCTCGCCGCGTATGCGCAACGTTTCCACGCCGATGCGGACCAGTGGCATTTCGTGACCGGCGACAAGCCGCAGCTGTATAATCTTGCGCGGAAATCCTATCTCATCTCGGATACGGAAGGCGATGGCGGAAAGGAAGATTTCGTGCACTCGCAGATGTTCTCGCTTGTCGATAAGGAAGGCTACATCCGCGGCATTTACGACGGAACGGATCCTGAAGAAGTGGATCGCCTCATCACGGATATCAAAGTTCTCATGGGGCAGTACGCGAAGTAATTCCGGGTTTTCAGTTTCGCGTTGGTCATTTATCTTTCTCTGTGAACCTTTGTGACGACCTCCGTGTCCTTTGTGGTTAAAAAAATATTTTCAGTTTTGGGTTTGGCATGTATCATTCTCTGTGAACCTCTGTGATAGCCTCCGTGTCCTTTGTGGTTAAAAAAAATATTTTCAGTTTTGGGTTCGTCATGTACCGTTCTCTGTGAACCTCTGTGATAGCCTCCGTGTCCTTTGTGGTTAAAATAATATTTTCAGTCTCAGGTTCGTCATGTACCGTTCTCTGTGAACCT
>DASTSF010000493.1:0-6979 GCA_035760825.1 Bacteroidia bacterium | reverse complement strand
GCCCAGCTGGACGACCGTTTTGTAATATTCCATCGCATCGCCCGTATTCTCGTACATCGTGATGTAACCGAGATCGGCGCCGTAAACACCGAGGTTCAGGGCCGCTTTCGTCGCATCGCCGTAATTCGGAAGACTTGCCGTGGGGTTGAGCATGTTCTTGTCGTACAGCGCGCCGCTCTTCTTAATGATGGAAGCGATGATCATGGGCGAAGGCATGAGGAAGCTCTGGCCCTTGATCTTTACGCCGGTAACGGACAACGTTTCCGGGGGCGTCGTGTCGCCCGTTTTTCCATCGCCGCCGTTATTGGAGCACGACGAAAGGATAAGCGCTGCCGCAAAGGCCGACAGCGCGATATTCTGGAGATTCAACTTCATCGAATTATACAGCGTTTTCAGGTTTTAAAAAGACGCCGCAAGTAAGAAAAAAAAACCGGCTTTTCAAAAGGTAATTTTTACTTAATCTCCACAAAAGCAGGCTTTATCCGCCGAAAAAACTGTTCGGACTAAAAACTTAAGGCAGGCATAAAGCCGGATCAAACAAGGTTCCGGGATTCTTTTACTTTTGGCCAAAACCAACCGAACGATGAAGCGATCCCTGTCCATTCTCATTTCCGTTTTCTTTTTCTGGGGGTTCGTGGCGGCATCGAATACGATCCTGATCGGCCTTTTCAAAAAGAATTTCGAGCTGACGCAGTTCCAGAGCCAGCTGGTCGATCTTGCCTTCTACGCTGCATACGGCATAGGCTCGCTCATCTATTTCATCATCTCCTTCCGCGCCGGCGACCCGCTCAACAGGATCGGCTACAAAAAAGGACTGATAACCGGGCTTATCATTTCCGCCATCGGCGCGCTGGGTTTCATTCCCGCGGAAATGCAGGAATCGTTCCCGCTCATGCTGGCGTCACTCTTCGTGATCGGCCTCGGCTTTGCGCTCCAGCAGATCGTGGCGAACCCGTACGTGATCGCGCTCGGAGATCCTGCCACCGGCTCTCACCGCGTGAGCCTGGCCGGCGGCATCAATTCGTTCGGGACGACGATCGGTCCGCTGCTGCTGGCCTTCGCCGTTTACGGAAGCTTTTCCGGAAATTCCGCTTCCATTGAAATGAACGGGAAGAAGACCGATTTTCCCGCTTCCATCGAACGTACTACCGGGCAATCGGAAACCGTCACGGCAACGATCACGAGCGACGGGGCCGCCAATCTCCGCGACAAGGATTATTACCTTCTTTTCGCCGACAAGCATTACAATTTCTTCAGTCCCGTTTATGCCTCAATGATCCCGAGCAAAAGAGGCGGCATCATCCTCGCGTTCTCCAATGATTCTGCCGGTGATGCAGCTGTCGCCCGATTGAAAAAACAATTCCCCGGTGTGCGCATTCCTATCCTGCGCGTTAACATGGAAACGGCAAAGAAGATCATGTCTGCGTCTGCGCCTCCCGTGGTTACCTTAAAATATTACGGCGTGAGCGCCGTGGTAAAACCGAGCATCATCCTGGCTGTCGCGTTCCTTGCTTTTGCGCTCATCCTCGGTCTTTCCAATCTGCCCACCGTGACGAACAGCGAAAAACTTTCGCGCGACCTCGGCGCTTTGCGCTATCCGCAGGTGCTGCTCGGCATGGCGGCGATCTTCATATATGTGGGAACGGAAGTCACGATCCAGAGCAACCTCTCCGAATTCCTGCGGAGAACGTTCGGGCGCGAGCCGGGAACCACCGTGCATTTCATTTCTCTTTACTGGGGAAGCCTGATGATCGGTCGCTGGGTGGGCGCGCTGACGGTTTTCAACCTAAAAAAAACGATGCGCAGCATCATGACAGTAGTCGTACCTGTTATCGCCTACGGCGTCATCCTGCTGGTGAATTTTATCAAAGGAAGTCCCATGGATGAGCTTCTCCTGTACATCCCGTTCATCGTGCTCATCATCATTGGCTTTTTCATCGCTGCGGAAAAACCGGCACGGACAATGCTTTTATTCGGCATCATGGCGGCGGGCATGATGGCCGCCGGGCTCGTGCTGCAGAACAAATGGAGCGCGTATTTCTTCGTGGCAGGCGGACTTTTCTGTTCCGTCATGTGGCCGTGCATCTTCAGCCTTTCCATTGCGGGCGTCGGGAAATATACTTCACAGGCGTCGAGCCTGCTCATCATGATGATCCTCGGCGGTTCGCTCATTCCGCCTTTCCAGGGTTTCCTTTCCGACCAGATCGGCATTCACGCGTCGTACATCGTTCCGCTCTGCGGATTTCTTTACCTCGCCTATTTCGGATGGAGAGTGCGCCGTGTGCTTCGCAGGCAGAACATCGATTACGATGCGCAGGAATTTTCTTCACATTAAAAAACGGAAACCGTTCGCACAGCTTCCGTTCTTTTCCGTGTCGCGTGGCGATCAGTTCAATCCTTCCAGCACGGCATTGATCTTCGTGAAATCGGGAATTTCACCCGCGTTTTCCAGCACTTCCGCATAACGTACAATCCCTTCTTTATCTATGACGAATGCCGAGCGCTTCGCAACGCCTTTCAGTCCGACGCTGAATTCAGCATAAGCCGTATCGTAATCGTGAATGGCGGTTTTGTTGAAATCGGAAAGCAGGTTGAAAGGCAGCGACTGGTCCTCCTTGAAACGCTTCAATGAAAAAGGCGTATCGATGGAAATGCCGAAAACCTCCGCATTGGCCCTGGAGTAACGTGCAATGTCGTCGCGCACGCCGCACAATTCCTTCGTGCAGGTGCCGGTGAATGCGAACGGGAAGAACAGGAGCAGCACGTTCTTTCCTTTGAACTGGCTGAGCGTGATCATCTCCTTTTCCGTGTTGGGAAGTTTGAAATCAGGTGCGGGTTGTCCGACGGTAATGCTCATGGCTTGATTTTTTTAGTGAAACAATTAATGCGTACAAATTTCGGAATTGCATCCACGCTGTACAAATGAAGAAAATTCAAACCGTCTATGATCCTATCAATAATTGCTATGATCCCCGTCAATTGCCGGGCCGGAATAGCCCTTATTTTTGTGCCGTTCAAACGTAAATTTTATTTCATTGTCAAACCATAAAACAGTCAACAGACTATGCAGGTATTAGTTGGAAAAAAAGCGCCGGTCTTCAGAGCCAGCGCTGTTATCAATGGGAAAGAGATCGTGGATTCATTCTCGCTCGATCAGTATTTAGGAAAGAAATACGTGGTGTTTTTCTTTTACCCGAAAGATTTCACGTTCGTCTGCCCGACCGAGCTTCACGCCTTCCAGGAAAAGCTGAAAGAGTTCGAATCACGCAACGTTGCCGTCGTCGCCTGCTCAACCGACACGGAACAGTCGCACTGGGGCTGGCTGCAGGTTTCGAAAGATAACGGCGGGATCAAAGGCATCACGTACCCGATCGTTGCCGATACGAACAAGACGATCTCCTACAACTACGGTGTTCTCAACGGTTCGTACGATGCGACGGAAGACGGGGAAATGGTCGCTTCGTCTGAAATGATCGCGTACCGCGGACTTTTCCTTATCGACAAGAACGGTGTGGTGCGTCACCAGCTCATCAACGATCTTCCGCTCGGAAGGAACGTGGACGAAGCGATCCGCATGGTGGATGCGCTCCAGTTCAACGAAGAGAACGGTGAAGTGTGCCCCGCGAACTGGGTGAAAGGAAGATCTGGCATGAAAGCGACGCACACGGGCGTTGCGGAATATTTTTCCTCGAACTGAGCGACGGCATCTTTGAAAGCATACAGCCGGGAGTTACTTCCCGGCTTTTCTTTTTTTGCCTGTCATCGTCGTACTTTTACCCGGGTGAAAAAAATTTCCACAGCGCTCAGCCGTTTTACCGTTCCGCTTATTCTTCTCGTTTCCGTTTGGGTGACCGCGAACGTAAACTGGGGAGCGCAGCACCGGAAATACGTGATCACGTCGGACGGGAAAGGCTACTACGCGTATCTCCCCGCCATTTTCATTTACCACGATCTTAACTTTTCTTTTTTCGATACGATCGAAAGCAATTATTACGACGAGCACACGAAATACGATTACCGCACGGGCGTCAACGGAAAAGTGACCGATAAATATTTCTGCGGCGTGGCGGTGCTGCAGGCGCCCTTCTTCCTGGCCGGTCACGCGATGACGCTCCTCAGCGGGGATCCGGCCGACGGTTACTCGAAATGGTACGTGATCTTCACCGGTATCGGGGCGCTGTTCTACCTCGGGACCGGACTCGTTTTTCTGCGGAAATTCCTGCGTGCGCACGGGGCGAATGAAGGACAATCGGCATTTATTCTCGCCGTTATTTATTTCGGCACAAACCTTTTTTATTACTCCATCGTGGAGCCGTGCATGTCGCATGTGTATTCATTCGCGATGGTGAGCCTGTTCCTTTTTTACGGCAAAAGCTGGATCGACACGGCGAACAGGAAACATGCGGCAATGGCGTGCCTCGCGTTCGGACTCATTGCCATTCTGCGGCCGGTAAATGTGCTGGTCGCTGCCTGGCTGCTTTTCGAAGCGAAAGGTTTCCTTCCCCTGCTGAAGAAAAAAGCTGCGTTGCTGCGCGAACCATTGATGCTTTTTCTGTGCCTGCTGCTGATCGCTCTTCCCGTCTTTGTGCAATTAATGCTTTACAAGCTTTCCACCGGGAGCTTTTTCATCGATACTTACAGCGAAGAAGGTTTCCATTTCCTTCACCCGGAACTGTTCAACTTCCTGTTCAGCTACAAAAAAGGTCTTTTCGTTTACCTGCCGGTGACGCTGGTTTCGCTCGGCGGAATTTATTTCCTCTGGAAAAAAGACCGTTTCCGCGGACTATTCGCCGCCGTATTTCTTACCGGGCTGATCTACGTGCTCTCTTCCTGGTGGATGTGGTTTTACGGCGGAAGCTTCGGCACACGCGTGATCATCGAATACCTGCCCGTTTTCGCCCTGCTCCTGTTCTACCTGCTGGACGGAATAAAAATGAAGCCGGTGAAAATTTCCGTGGTCTCCCTGCTCGTCGTGCTTACGCTGTTCTGCCAGTTCCAGACGCTGCAGTACCGTTATTACATCATTCACTGGTCGGAAATGACGAAGGAAAAATACTGGGACGTTTTCCTGCAATGGAAAAAATAAAGATCAGAAGCGGAATCCCATCACGAGAACATCGTCCACCTGGTCGTTCGCACCTTTCCATTTCCTGAAATTCTCTTCGAGCTTCTGGTCCTGCTGGCTCATGGCGAGCGGTGCTATTTCAACCAGCATCTGCTTGAAGCGTGTATACAGGAATTTCTTTCCTTTCTCGCCGCCGAACTGATCCGGGTAACCGTCGCTGAAAATGTAAATGACATCGCCCTTGCCGACCGTGATCTCTTTCTGCGTGAACGGTTTCATCTCATCGCCGTAGACGCCGATGGGCTGCTTGTCGTTCTTGAATTCCTCGAGCTTTCCGCCGGAAACAAGGTACAGCGGGTTGTTTGCGCCGCTGAACGTAAGCTTCGATCCTTTGCGGTCGTAGCAGCAAAGCACCATGTCCATGCCATCCTTGCTTTCCGCATCGGCGCCTTTCTGCCGCAATGCCGCGATGAGCTTTTCGCGAAGCCGGTTGAGTATCTCGGCGGGAGAAGGCGTTTCTGTTTCGTTCATGATCTCGTGCAGCAGGGAATTCCCGATAATGCTCATGAACGCACCGGGCACGCCGTGACCCGTGCAATCGACCGCGGCGAAGAAAACCTTGTCGCCTTTCGGGTAAAACCAGTAAAAATCCCCGCTGACGACGTCGCGCGGACGGAAGAAAATAAAATGATCGGGAAGCACCTTGCTGATCTCACCGCCCAGCGGAAGTATCGCCTGCTGGATGCGCTGCGCATAATTGATGCTGTCCTTGATATCCGTATACGCCAGTGAAAGCTGGTCGTTGGCCACGCGCAGCTCCTGCGTACGTTCCTGCACGCGGTCTTCGAGAACTTTCTTTTCTTTTTCGAGACGCGCGGTCCGCCAGCGGATGAAAGCGAAAATAGAAGCCGCGGCAAGAACGACGATAATGGTATAGAACCACCACGTCTGCCAGAAAGGAGGATTCACGGCGAACGAATACGCGAGCACATCCTTGCTCCAGAATCCGTCGCGGTTCACCGCTTTCACACGGAACACGTAATGTTTTCCCGGCGGGATGTTCGTGTATACGGCAGATGTTGTCGTGGTCGGCGGCGACCAGTCCGCATCCAGACCTTCGAGCATGAACTGGTATTTCACGTTATCGGTGGTCAGCGCCTGGAAATCGAACGTGATGTGATTGTCCTTCCAGGAAAATTCCGGGTCGATGGGAAGATTCGTGCGCGGATCAACTTTGAACGACATCTTCGCCCAGTCGGCGGCCTGGTAAAAAAGACGGATGGCCGTGAGCTCGAGACGCGGCGGGTTGTCGTTGATGTAATCGTATTTCGGCTGGTAGCGGATCAATCCTTCATTGGTTCCCATCCAGATGTTATCCGACGCATCCATGTACAGCGCGTTCTGGCTGATCTCGGTCCCGCGCAACCCGTCGCTTTCACCGAAATATTTAATGGAAATAATGCTGAAATTTTTTCCGAACGAAACCCGGTTCACGCCTTTGTCCGTTCCCACCCAGAGGCGGTTCTTGTCGTCGGCGACGAGCGCATAAACAAGATCGGAGCTGATCCCTTCCTTCGCGGAAATATTCACGAACTGTTTTCCGTCGTAGCAGGAAATGCCGTTGTCGTTTGTTCCGAAAAAAATATTTCCGAGGCCGTCGGCTGTGATGGACCAGACGGAATTGTCACCGAGACCGTCCTTTTTCGTGAAGTAAGAAAATTTCCCGCCGGGAGCGATTTTCACCACGCCGCCCTGCAATGTGCCCACCCAGGTATTTCCTTTCGCATCCTGGAACAGTGTGAGGACATTGTTCGTGGGCAACCCGGTGCTGTCGTCGTACACCGTTATTTTTTCATCCGGGGAAATGCAGAGCACGCCCGCTCCGTAGCAGCCGAGCCACATGTTCCCGCCGGC
>DASTSF010000492.1:0-5925 GCA_035760825.1 Bacteroidia bacterium | reverse complement strand
GGCTGCTGTTCCTGCTGCTTCAGGCATTCGCGTATCCTTTTCCCGTGCGCAATTATTTTCTGCGTGCTGTCGTCGAGCTTCGTTCCGAAACGCGCGAACGTTTCCAGCTCTTCGAATTGTGCATAGGCCAGCTTCAGGTCTCCCGCAACGGAACGGAACGCCTGCAGCTGCGCTTTCCCGCCTACGCGTGAAACGGATTTGCCCACATCGACCGCCGGGAACATGCCCAGCTCGAACAGCCGCGGGGAAAGATAGAGCTGCCCGTCGGTGATGGAAATGAGATTCGTGGGGATGTAGGCGGAAATATTCTGCGCTTCGGTTTCAATCACGGGAAGCGCGGTGAGCGAGCCGCCGCCATGCGCTTTGTCAAGATGCGTCGCCCGCTCGAGCAGGCGCGAATGAATGTAGAAAATATCACCGGGAAATGCTTCTCTTCCCGGCGGGCGGCGGAGCAGCAGGGAAAGCTCACGGTAGGCGCGCGCGTGATGCGTGAGATCGTCGTACACGATGAGCACATCGCGGCCCTGCTCCATGAAAAATTCCGCAATGCTCGTCGCGGCATACGGTGCGATGTATTGCAGCCCCGGCGAATCGCTTCCTTCCGTTGCCACAACAATGGTATGCTTCATCGCATGATTTTCGCGGAGACTGTAAACAACTTTCGCCACGGAAGCTGCGCGCTGCCCGATCGCGCAATACACGCAGATCACATCTTTGTCTTTCTGGTTGATGATCGCATCCACCGCGATCGATGTCTTCCCCGTTTGCCGGTCGCCGAGGATCAGCTCACGCTGCCCGCGTCCCACCGGGACGAGCGCGTCGATCACTTTGATTCCCGTCTGCAGCGGAACGCTTACAGGGGCGCGGTCCAGGATCGCGGGCGCTTCCCGTTCGATGGGCAGGCGTTGTGAAAAAGAAACAGGACCCTGTCCGTCTATCGGTTCGCCGAGCGGATTCACCATCCGGCCGATCAGCGAATTTCCCACCGGCACATCCATCACACGACCGGTGCGTTCCACTTCGTCGCCCGCTTTCAGCAGGGAATCATCGCCAAGCAGGATGACGCCGATCTCCTCCGGATCCACATTGAACGCAATGCCGAAAATTCCATTGGGAAATTTCAGCAGCTCATCGAAACCTGTTCCGGGCAGTCCTGCAACTTTCACGATGCCTTCCGAAACACTCATCACTTTCCCGGTTTCGCGCGGCAGAAGCGAATGAACGTAGTTCTCCCGCGCATGGCCGATCTGTGCAAATGCATTTTCAACGATCCTGTCGAGGCTGCCTTCCGTCATCTTGCTTCGTGCTAAGCTGATTTTTTATTTTCTATTCCGTTGATCAGCGCTTCGTCGATCATTTTTCCCGCCGAGGAAAGATAATCCGGGATGCTCCACGCCATCTTGTACCCGCCTGCCGTCAATTCGATCCCTGCGGTCATTTCCGCCGCTGTGACGAATTGCAATGCAACATCGCCGAATGATTTTTTTATCGCCTCTTCCAGTTTCTTCTTCTGCTCTTCCTTCAGCGCCGTCCCGCTGCGAACGACAACCGGTTGCTGTGCATCTTTCATCGCTGCCGCCATTTTTTTCTTTTCTTCCCCGGAAAGATCCGCCAGGCGTTCCGTAAAAACAGCGGCGATCTGTTCGTCAAGCTCTTTTCCGGCGAGGTCTTTCAGTAATTTACCGGTAAGTGCGAACACCTCTTCCTTCGTTTTGCGCGTGATCTCTTTTGCCAGGCGATCCTGGTCTTCCTGCAGGGCGGCATCCAGTTTCCGTCTCATTTCCTCCGCACCGGACCTTGCCTCTTCCAGCAGTCGCTGTTGTTCTGTTTTCACTTCGAGTACAGCTTTATTCATCATAGCGCTGCGCTCGTTGTCGAACGTTTCGTTCTTCTTCCGGAATTCTTCCTGCGCTTTGATCGCGTCTGCCTCTTTCTTCTCCGCACTGCCGACCTGTTCCGCAATTTTCTTTTCGCGTTCGTCAATGGCGTTCAGAACAGGTTTGTACAGGTAACGCTTCAACAGCCAGACGAGAATCAGGAAGTTGACGACTTGTGCGGTTACCGTAAACCAGTTGATCAGCATGACGCGGTTTATTTAGCGATGAAATGATTCCAGAACGGGTTGGCGAAAATGATGATCATCGAAATGACGAAGCAATAGATGGCCAGCGATTCGAGCATCGCCAGCCCGACGAATAACGTCCGGGTGATCGTCTGCTCGGCATCCGGCTGCTGCGCGATCGAGCTCAGCGCGGTGGCGATCGCCTTTCCCTGTCCCAGCGCGGGGATCATGCAGCCGATCGCAGTTGTAAGTCCGGCAGCGACAATGGAAACGATTGCGATTATTGTTGTGCTATCCATGGTTTTCAATTTTTACGTGTTGTGCTGATTTGTTTTGTAATGCGTGATTCGCTTGTCGCAGCAGCGATGTACACTGTTGCGAGTATGCTGAAAATATAAGCCTGCACCATTCCCGTAAGCAACCCGAGCGCGTTCATCACGACCGGGAAAACGAACGGCGTAATGCTCAGCAGTATGCTCACGATCACACCGCCGCTCATGATGTTGCCGAATAACCGCACAGCGAGCGCGAGCGTTCTCGACAATTCGCTGATGATGTTGAACGGAAGCATAATGAACGAAGGCTGCAGGTAAGATCTCAGGTAACCTTTCAGTCCGCCTTCGAGTATCCCGAAAAAGGGAACCGCGATGAAAACGCTGATGGCAAGCGCCGCCGTGGTCGAAAGCGAGCTGGTGGGCGGAACGTAGAACGGGAAAATGATGCAGAGGTTGGACACGGCAATGAAAAGAAACAGCGTTCCGAGGAAGCCGATATATTTCTCCGGCTGTTTCAGCCCGACATCTTTTATCTGTTTGCTGATGCCCGTTACAAGAATTTCAAGAACGCTTTGCCAGCGCGAGATGCGTATGCCCGTGCTGAGCCTGCGCGTGACCAGCCACGACATCGTCGCCATCACGATCATGATGATCCATGTCCACACCAGGGTGGAATTGATCACGACAAAACCGTGCTGCCACAAAACCGACTGATCCGGGCTGAGCTTCATGCGACACCTCCTTCATTCTGCTGCGCGGTTTTCAGCTTTGCGTTCCGCGTAACGGACATAACCAGGAAACGCGCAAGGATAAATCCCGCGATGCCGGCCAGCATTTTTTTCCAGTCGCCTGCCGCGAGGAAATAAAAACCGGGGAGAACGATCCCCGTACGCAGGAAAAAGCTGAGCAGGAAAACAAGGCCCGGCAGGGCGGTTCTCATTCCTTTTGTCACCGTCAGCCAGAGACCTCCGAAAAAGATCACGCCGAGAATAATGCCGGCTACAAAAACGATCGTCAATGAAAAAAGTACTGTCATTTTTTGTCCTCCGTTTTTTGATGCATGTCCGTATGTTCTTTTTTTATCCAGCGCCAGGCCATGACACATCCTGCGGCAAGCCCGGTGATCATGAGCGTAAGCGTCCACGAGAACGGCTGCGGGTATTTTTGATCCACCCATCTTCCCAGCATCGCCCCGGCGAGCGTGGGAACAACGACCGACCATCCCACGATGCCGAAAACACCGAAGCCGGCCCACGCGCTGCGACGCGGCTGCCGCTGTGCCTTCAGCTTGCGCATTTCCTTCCCGCCTATCTCGCGGCTGAGCTGCTGCTGTCTGTTTTCCGGTTCTGTTTTCATTTTTATTCCCTCCGGAATTTTTCCATGGTGCGGATGAACCCGCTTTCGAGCTTCGCGAGCGTCGAGCGCAGATTTTTTTCATTCTCATCCAGGTTCAGAAATTCTTTTTCCACCGATTCGCGCAGCTTGCCGAGATCCGTTCCGCCGATCGCATTACGAACGGAAATGATCACTTCCGGCCCTGTTTTGATCAGTATGCCTTCATCGACTGCGACATATTTCATTTCCCCGTTTTCCGTTCCGTACGATAAAATTCCCGGCACGAGCGCCGCCACACAATCCAGCCTGCGCGGAAGGATCCCGAACGAACCTTCGTACGTTTCCGCGGTAATGCGCTGCACGTTTTCCAGCGTGGCGAAGACCCGGTAAGGCAGAAGTATTTTCAGCGACAGCATGGTTCCGCACGTTTCATGGTTTGACTTTTTTAGCTTTTCCGATCACATCGCTGATCGTCCCGGTCATGTAAAAAGCGCTTTCCGGAAACCCGCTGAACTCATCGCTGAGAATACGTTCACATCCGCTCAGCGCATCTTCGAGACTGACGTCTTTGCCTTTGATCCCGCTGAACTGCTCCGTGGTGAAAAAAGGTTGTGTGAGAAAACGCTCGATCCGCCTGGCGCGATTGACAAGTTTCCTGTCTTCGGCCGACAATTGCTCGAGGCCCAGCATGGCGATGATGTCCTTGATCTCTTCGTAACCGGCCATTGTTTCGCGTATCTGCTGCGCGATGTTGTAATGTCTTTCGCCGATGATCGCCGGCGTCGCCATTTTCGAACCCGACTGCAGCAGGTCGATCGCGGGATAAAGACCTTCGCCTGCGCGCTTGCGTGAAAGAACGATGGAAGCAGAAAGATGAGAAAACGTATGCACCGCCGCGGGATCCGTAAGATCATCCGCGGGAACATAAACGGCCTGTATCGACGTGATCGCTGCTGTTTCCGTATTTGCAATGCGTTCTTCGAGCTTCGACAGCTCCGTGCCCAGCGTAGGCTGGTAACCGAGACGCGACGGCATTTGTCCCATAAGGCCCGACACTTCCATGCCTGCCTGGATGAAGCGGAAAATATTATCAATGAGCAGGAGCACATCGCGGTGTTCGTCGTCGCGGAAATATTCCGCCATTGTCAGCGCCGCATGGCCCACACGGAAACGCGCACCGGGCGGTTCATTCATCTGTCCGAACATCATCACCATATTTTCCAGCACGCCCGCTTCTTTCATATCGTGGTACAGCTCGTGTCCTTCCCGGCATCGCTCGCCGATCCCGCAGAACATGCTTACACCTTTGTGATGCCCGACCATGTTGTGGATCATCTCCGTAAGCAGAACGGTCTTGCCCACGCCCGCTCCGCCGAACAGCCCGGCTTTTCCTCCGCGCTCCAGCGGAACAAGAACGTCGATAGCCTTGATACCGGTCTCAAACACTTCCGATTTTGCCGAACGGTTCATCAGCGCCGGCGGGAGCTGGTGAACGCTGCGTTGCTCGAGTCCCTGCAGCGCGGCTTTATGATCGATCGTTTTTCCGAAAACATTGAACATGCGCCCGAGCGTTTCTTTCCCGACGTTCACCTCCAGCGGAGCGCCGGTGCTTTTCACTTTCATGCCGCGCGCAAGTCCCTGCGTGGGCGTCAGTGCAATCCCCCGCACGTGATTATTTCCGAGCTGCGCCAGCACCTCGATCGCGATCTCGTCCTTGTCCCCGGCGTACAGCAACGTGTGAATGGAAGGAAGCGCTTCCGCAAAAACGCTGTCGACAACGCTTCCCCGCACAGACACAATTTCGCCTGTAGCCATCCTTTCGCCGTTCTGCAGAAGTTCCTTTTTCATTTTATTTTTTACAAACCGTTTTCCTTATTTGCACGCGCCCAGCCATTTTTCCAGCATGCTTCCCGTGCAGGTGTTGTAATTCAATCCGAAAAAAACTTTTCCACCTTCATTCTTGCGTTCGAGCACACCACTTCGTTTTAAGATCCCGAGGTGACGCGAAACGATCGATTGCTCCATCTCCATTGTTTCACAGATGTTCTTCACTGTCATTCTTTTGTTTTTTGCGCTGCACAGCAGCTTTAAAATCTTCACACGCGAATCATGATCCATCGATTTGAATATCTCGGCCATTTCGTGCGGACTTTGAGGGACGTTCCGTGTTTGCATCAGCTGGATTGCATTTATTCAACTATGCAAATAGATGCATATCTGCCTGCGCCCGGAAAGACAATGATCAACGCAAAT
>DASTSF010000491.1:0-3640 GCA_035760825.1 Bacteroidia bacterium | reverse complement strand
CTTATACACCCCAATCGGCCTACTTTACGAAGGTTTATGGTACCTGTTTGTCTATGAAATATACCGAATAAATTACAACGTATCAAATAATGAAATGTTTTTTGAAAATTCTGAGCGCTTGCCTGTTTGTGAATTTCGGTGGTCTGCTGCCGGAATATTCAAGCAACTTCCGGATCTGGCGGCAGCCCGGGAACTCATGCCGCAAATGCATCTGTGGTCAGGAAATTTTCCAGGGTGGAAGCTAAAGACCTGTGGATTTTGAGCTACCGCTGAGCCGTGTTGCGACTTTTTTCTACATTTGCCCCGCAACGGTTTCAGTTCATTTCAACTTTGCACTGAATTAAAAGGGAATCCCGTGAGAACCGGGAACAGTACCCGCTGCTGTGAGTTCCATTGAAAACTCACCGGAATCTGCAAGCCACTTTTCATATTGAGAAAGGGAAGGCGCCGGTGAGCGGAACGAGTCAGAAGACCTGCCGCTGTGAATCATCCGTAGCCTCGGGAAGAAGGCGAGAGGAAGTGCCAGTCATTTCTCTCCTTCTTTTTTTTCTGCGCTGCGGCAGGTTCAATGATCCGGGAAAAGATCGTGCACCATGAACAGGAAAGCAGGTTCCGCCGTTTTATTTTTTACGTGCCTTTGTGCGTGCGTTCCGCTGGTTGCGACCGGGCAGGTGACGAAGGACACCGCGAACGCAAAAACCACGGATGCAGACATGCAATACGGGCTGAAGGGCGTCATCATCATTTCAACGCCGGGCTCTTCCGGTCCCGGCGGACTTGTCGTTTCCCGGCCCGATTCCGGAATTACCGAACAGCAGCAATGCGGAACACTGAACGACCTGCTGGGAAGCTCCGGGGCCATGTTCTCAAAATATTACGGAGCCAACGGACTTTCCTCTCCCGGGCTTCGCGGCAGCAGTCCGCAGCAAACGCCTGTTGTCTGGAACGGACTGAACCTGCAGGCCGTGACGCACGGGCAGGTAGATCTTTCGCTTTTCCCGTCCATCCTTTTTGATAATGTAAGCGTGCAGCCTTCGGGCGGATCTTCACTGAACGGCGATGCGCCGGGCGGAGGAATAACGGGCGTGAGCTACACACCGTACATGAGCAGGCAGTTCCGGTTTTCTGCGCTGGCCGGAAGTTTCGGGGAGAATTCGCTCGCATTGAGTTTCGGCGACGGGAAACCGAAGTATGCTTACGACATAAAGGCTTTCCGCCAGCAGGCGGTGAACAATTTCCCGTTTGATAATCCGTATGTGCCGGGAAATGAACTAACGAAACTTCAGCATGCCGGTTTTTTCCAGCAGGGAGCAGCCGGGGATTTTAACTATGAATTCCGCAACAGGCGCAATCTTTCCGTTCACTCCTGGGTGCAGGAAACGGAGCGTGATCTTCCGCCGACATTGCTCACCAACCCGAACGCATCGTGGCAGCACGATTATGCCTTGCGTACAATTTTAACGTTCTCCGATTTCAGTCACGATAAATGGTGGTATTCCGCATCCGCTGCTGTCGTTCACAACGGGCTTGTGTTTTACGACGGGTATACACAGCCTGCTTCCAATACGGATGAATGGGAATACGTGTCGGATATTCATTTCCGGAAACATTTCGGAGAGGGCTACTTTTCTGCCGGGCTCTGCAACCAGTATAGCGTGGCTGTCGTGACTCAATTCATTCCGCTTCATCACCAGGAGCGGCCGGCGGCTTACCTCAGCTTCCAGCGGCAGTTCCATAAGCTGCAGCTGTCCGGAAGCGCAAGAGAAGAAATGTATGACGCAAAGTGGGAGAACCCGGTTATTCGTTTCGGTGCGCGGTATGATATCCGGAACTGGATAGCTGTTTATGGAAATGTCGCCAACACGTACCGCGTTCCGACCTTCAATGAACTGTACTGGTCGCCGGGCGGAAATCCCAACCTGAAGCCGGAAAGCAGCTTCGGGCAGGAGCTGACCGTGGAATTCTCCCGGGGAGGAAGCTATATCAACGGTTTTTATTCTGCAACGGTTTACAATCGCAACGTCCGGAACTGGATCCTGTGGGTCCCCGGGCCTGCTTACTGGTCGCCGGAAAACGTGCTCGCAGTAAGGAGCAGGGGCATCGAACATCGCCTGCAGGCAACCTGTAAATTGAATTCATTCACTTTTACGTTGAACGGCTATTATGAATTTAACCGTACAACAAAACTGAAAACAACGATCCGGGGCGACAGCTCACTCGGGCTCCAGATGATCTATGTTCCCCAGCAGCGCATCAGCGGGATGCTTCGCATCGCGTGGAAATACTGGTACGTTCAGTACGTGCACGAATTCGTGGACATCCGTTTTACGGCAGCCGATCATTCCGAATACCTGCCGGCGTTCAATACCGGGCAATTCACCTGCGGAACTTCGTTCGTTCACAGAAATGAAAAAGCTGAACTGTTTATTCGCATAAATAATGCATGGAATACATTTTACATGGTCACGGCTGACCGCCCCATGCCGGGAAGATCTTATGAAGTCGGAGTTACGTTTCGCTTTGAAAAAAAACGCGACGTTTTTCCGGCGGTTAAGTAATTAATATCTACTAAAAAAAGAAAAAAATGAAGAAAACAGTACTCGTTGCATCCGCCGCTATTCTCCTCTTCGGTTGCAAAAAAGACGAACCGGCGCCGCCTTCCGGTTCGAACAGCGCATCGACATCCATTGTTGCCGGGGAAGGCGCGCTCGTTGCCTGCGAAGGGAATTTCCAGGGCGGGAATGCGAAAGTGAGCTATTATAAATTCAGCGACGGCTCCGTAGTCACCGATCTTTTCTCGACGGCGAATAATCGTCCGCTGGGCGATGTTTGCCAGAGCATCAGTTTTTCGAACGGGCTCGCCTACATTGTTGTAAATAATTCCGGGAAAATAGAAGAAGTGAATCCTTCCTCTTATGTAAGCCAGCGAATCGTGAATGGTTTCACCTCTCCGCGTTACATGCTGCAGGTGGCGCCCGGGCGTGCGTATGTCACGGACCTTTACGCGAACGGCGTGTGGATCATGAATACCGTGAACAATACCATTTCCGGGATGATTTCAGTTCCCGGCGAGACAGAAGCGATGGAACCGGTGAACGGAGAAATTTTTGTGACGAGTCCGGACCGTGATCAACTGTACGTGATCAATTCCGTGACGAATACAATTACCGACAGCATCACGGTCGCGAAGGGCGGCAACAGCATGGTGAGCGATGCGAACGGAAAGCTCTGGGTGCTTTGCTACG
Source organism: Bacteroidia bacterium (assembly GCA_035760825.1). Classification (GTDB taxonomy): domain Bacteria; phylum Bacteroidota; class Bacteroidia; order Palsa-965; family Palsa-965. The sequence continues at coordinate 395 of DASTSF010000491.1, read as the reverse complement.
GAGATTATTTTACCAGCGCACCCGGCGGACTTTACCGCATCGATCCGCAGACGCACACGGTGGAAGCTTCCTGGCCGTTCACCACGGCGGAAAGTCCCACGCGCCTGTGCTGCAATTCCACGCGCGACACGCTCTATTACATCGACAACGACATTTACCGCATGCCCGTTACGAACGCAGCGCTGCCGTCGACACCGTTCATATCCGCGGGCACGCACAGCTTTTACGGGCTTGCCGTGCGCCCGTCCGACAATGAACTATTCGTCACCGATGCCGTTGATTACGTCCAGCAGGGACACCTGCTTCGCTACACAAGACAAGGCGTGCTGACCGATGACAAGCAGGTGGGAATAATTCCCGGCTCGATCTATTTCTATTGAACGGGTAACAGTTAT
>DASTSF010000490.1:0-3101 GCA_035760825.1 Bacteroidia bacterium | reverse complement strand
GTGGCGCCTTCAAGCCCGTACTGGTCGCGCACATCCTGCGGACTTGCGTCGTACACATCGACCACCCATTTCACGATGCCGCATTTCACTTCTTCTCCGTTCGCGGCTTTGAGCGGTTTGTCGTTCTCAGTTTTCTCTTTGCAGGTAAAACGCACGCCGATCGTCATGCCGGGATAAATGGGTTTCGTGAAGCGGCATTCATCGATGCCGTAATTCAGCAGCACGGGGCCTTTCGGCGGATCGACAAATAACCCGGCTGCGCGGGAAAGCACGAAATAACCGTGCGCAACGGTCCGTTTGAAGATCGTTCCGTCGAGCGCTTCCGGATCCATGTGCGCGTAGAATTTATCGCCGCTGAGGTTCGCAAAATTGATGATGTCGTCCTCGGAAACGGTGTGCGTGGAAGTGATGAGCGTTTCACCGATCTCGAGGTCTTCAAAGTATTCGCGGAAAGGATGAATTCCTTTTTCAATGTATTTTCCGCCGTACTGGTATTGATTCGTCACGTGCGAGATCGTCGTGGGAGAACCCTGTATCGCGGTACGCTGCAGGTAATGGAACACGCCGCGTTTTCCGCCCATTTCTTCGCCTCCGCCTGCGCGCCCGGGTCCGCCGTGCACGAGCATGGGCATCGGTGAACCGTGTCCCGTGCTTTCTTTTGCGCAGTCGCTGTTGAGAATGAGAATGCGCCCGTGCATGCTTGCCGCACCGAGAACATATTGCTTTGCTATTTTATCGTCGGCCGTGATAATGGAACTGACGAGCGAACCCTTGCCGAGCCGCGCCAGCTCGATCGCTTCTTCCGTCGACTTGTACGGCATGAGCGTGCTCACCGGTCCGAACGCTTCGATGTTATGGCAGTCGGTGTTCGTGAAAGGATTTTCATTGAGGAAAACGACCGGGGGCATGAACGCGCCTTTATTCTTGTCGGCGCCTTTCACTTCGAATTTCTCAAAATCACCGATGATGATCTTCTGCGTTTTCGAAAGCTGCTCCACTTTCTCCATCACTTCTTTGCGCTGCCCGTTTCCTGCCAGCGAACCCATTCGTACGCCTTCCGCGTTCGGGTCGCCGATAACGGTTTGTGAAAGACGCTTGCCCAGTGCGGCGCGCACTTCCTCCACGCGGTTTTCGGGAACGATGATGCGTCGCACGGCTGTACATTTCTGCCCGGCTTTCGTGGTGATCTCGCGAACGACTTCCTTGATGAAAATGTCAAATTCAGGTTTGTCCGGCGTAACGTCACTGCCAAGGATGCAGCAGTTGAGGGAATCGGCTTCCATGTTGAAATGGACGGATTCTTCGAGAAGGCGCGGATGCGATTTGAGCATTTTCCCGGTAGAGGCGGAGCCGGTGAACGTCACCACATCCTGGTTCATCACGTGATCGAGAATGCCGTTGGCGGAGCCGCAGATCAGCTGCAGCGCACCGTCCGGAAGGATCCCCGAAGCGACGATCTCTCTTACGACGGCTTCCGTGAGGAACGAGGTCAGCGTCGCAGGTTTCACAATAGCGGGAACACCGGCGAGCCAGTTCACCGCTACTTTTTCCAGCATTCCCCAGACCGGGAAATTGAACGCGTTGATGTGAATGGCAACACCTTCTTTCGGTACGCAGATGTGATGGCCGATGAACGTATTTCCTTTCGAAAGCTTCGCCACGTCACCTTCCACGCAGAACGTTTCATCCGGAAATTGCCGGCGCAGCGACGCGTAGGCAAACAGGTTCCCGATGCCGCCTTCGATGTCCACCCAGCTGTCGCTTCTTGTGGCGCCCGTGGCCCAGGAAATTTTATAGAATTCTTCTTTTTTGCTCAGCAGGTGAAGCGCCAGCGCACGCAGCATGCGGCCGCGTTCGTGGAAGGTCATTTTGCGGAGCAGCGGTCCGCCGGTTTTGCGACCATATTTCAGCATCGCTTCGAAGTCGAGCCCTTTGCTCGAGGCCGTTGCAACGGGATCACCTGTGATCGCATTGTATAAAACCTGCCCGTTGCCTTCACCGGCGGTCCATTTGCCGAGCGCATAATTGTCCAGCATCCGGACAGCAACTTTGTCTTTCGTGGAATTCATGATCGTGTGTGCAAGATGTTTCTGAAAATGATATTTCGGGGTATGAAGTTAGCAAAAGTCGGGATGGGAAAGGTCATCCCGGCCATGCTCACATCATGCACGATCGATGCGCGGTTCAGTGTCGGCTGATCACCATCGGAACGCGATAGGTTGTTTTGCTGTTGCTGAAGCGGATAATGTAAACGCCTTCGGCCAGTGAAGAAACATCGATGGATAACGCAGAAGAAACGGCGGGATAAAATGCATGGAACACGTTTCTTCCCAGCGGGTCGAAAATATCTGCGGTGACCGGCTGCGCACCGGGTGATCCCGGATCAACAGTGATAAAATCACCGGCCGGGTTGGGATAAATCATGAATGCCGCCGCTGCGTTTTCATCTGCGCCTGTGCAGACGGATACATCCACCGTGTCGCGCGACATGCAGCCATTTGTTGTGACCACGTTCACCCAGAACGTTCCCGGTCCGTTCACTGTGAAATTCGCTGCGCTGCTTCCGTCCTGCCAGAGATAATCATAACCGGCCGGAGCAGAAAGCGTGAAAGGAAATCCTCCCGGGCACACCATCGTGTCGTTACCGAGATCCAGCGGCAGCGCATCGTTCCAGTAAATGTGGATACTGTCGGTGCTGATCGTACATCCGTCGTTTACGGTCACCCAATAAACTCCCGGCAGCCATGCGGTGTATGTGCTGTTGTGTGTTCCATCCTGCCACGTGTAATGCAGATAGGAAGCCGCGGTGTGCAGCGTAACGGTGTGACCGGTGCAAACGGTGGTGTCGTTGCCGAGATTTGCGGGCGGGCGGTTGAGCGGTGCGGTGAACGTGACCGAATCGGAAGCAACACAACCGTTGCTGTCTGTCACGGTCACCCAATACAGGCCGGGCTGAGTGGCATAATAATAGGGGTTGTTGGATTCTGTATTACCGAACGGATCGTGCCACATCGAATACACGCGGCCGGGGCCGGTTTGCAGAATTGCATAAGAACAGAGAACGGTGTCCGGACCAAGATTGAGAGGGGCTGCACCGACGG
>DASTSF010000489.1:0-4389 GCA_035760825.1 Bacteroidia bacterium | reverse complement strand
GATGCGTAATCTCGCCGTTTTTCTCGTACGCCATTACCTGATCCTCCTGTTCATTTTCCTGGAAAGCATCTCTGTCTATTTCCTCGTTCAGCACAACGATTTCCAGCACGCCAGCGCTGTTTCATCCGCGAACGCATTTACCGGAACGCTTTACGAATGGAGATCGGGACTGACGGATTACATCGGGCTGCGCGAACAGAACCGGAGTCTTTCCGACCGGCTGGCCGGCCTGCTGTCGAAGCAGCGGAGCTCCTTTCTTTTTTACGGCGATTCCGGGCAGGCATTCAGCGACAGCGCGTATCACCAGCGTTATGTTTATCTCGCGGCGGAGATCATCGACAACACGGTCGACCAGCGGAACAACTACATGATCCTCGACCGCGGATCGAAGCAGGGCGTTACCGTGGATATGGGCGTGGTGTGCGCGGAAGGCGTGGTGGGCTATGTGCGCGAGGTTTCCGATAATTTCTGCCTCGTGATGTCGGTGCTCCACAAGGACACGCGCATCAACGCCAGCGTGAAAACGGACGCGACGTTCGGGATGGTGGCGTGGGACGGAACAGATTACCGCGAAGCGACGATCACGGACATTCCGCCGCATTCGAAAATAAAAGTGGGCGACACGCTCGTCACCACCGGGTTCGGGGATGCGTTTCCTGCCGGCGTCAACGTCGGTGTGGTGAAAAAGATGGGCATTCTTTCCGGTGAAAAAACATACACGGCGCAGCTCCTGCTTTGCACGGATTTCAAAAAAGTGAGGCATGTTTTCATCGTGAAAGATCTCGTGCGCGACGAAGTGGACGGCTTGAAACAGAAGGAGGGGCCCAATGGTAAATGACGTCGTCCGGAATGTGATCCGCTTCCTGCTGCTCGTTTTCGTGCAGGGCCTGATCCTGAAAAATGTCGAGCCGGGTCCGTACATCAACCCGTTCCTCTATGTCCTTTTCATCATGCAGCTTCCGTTCGAGACACCGCCCTGGGTGGTCCTTGTCGCTTCTTTTTTCACCGGCTTCTGCGTGGATCTTTTTTATGGAACGCTGGGCATGCACATGGCGGCCTGCACGCTGGTCGGTTTTTTCCGTCCGCGGCTTCTTCGTTTCATGTCGCCCCGCGACGGTTATGAATTCGGCGCCCAGCCGACGATACAGGACATGGGACGCGCATGGTTCATCACCTATGCGGTCATCATCATTTTCGTTCATCACTTCGTGCTGTTCTACCTCGAAATATTCAGCCTGCATGAATTTTTCAATACGCTCCTCCGGGTGATCGTCAGCGGTGCAGCCACGCTTGTGCTCGTGGTTGTAACCCAGTTCCTGTTTTACCGTTCAAGAGAAACAACATGAGTTCAGGTATTCGGAAATTTATCCTGATGGGATTCGCGGTGATCATCGCGATGCTTTACATCGTGCGGCTGTTCTATGTCCAGGTTGTCGACGACCAGTACAAGCTCGATGCACGCAACCAGGCATTCCTGTACGTTACTGACTATCCTCCGCGCGGCGCCATTTTCGATCGAAACGGGAAGCCGCTTGTTGTCAACCAGGTGGCATACGACCTGATGGTTGTTCCGCGCGACCTGAAAGATTGCGACACCATGGGCATCTGCCGTATCCTGAACATCACGAAAGACGATTTCGAAAAACGGCTGATCCATTTCTGCGGCACCCTGAAAGCAGCGAAAGGCGATTACCGCAGCTACATCTTCGAAAGCCAGATGCTCCCGGAACTGAATGCACGGATACAGGAGCGCCTCTACAAGTTCAACGGGTTCTATGTGCAGTCGAGAACGGTGCGCCAGTATCCCGTTCCAATCGCGGCACACCTGCTCGGCTACATCGGCGAGGTGGACGACCAGACATGCGCGAAGGATCCGTATTACCGTTCGGGCGATTACATCGGGAAGAGCGGGATCGAAAAAGCGTACGAAGAATATTTGCGCGGGAAAAAAGGCGTGCAGATCAAGATGCGCGACGTGCACAACAACATCAAGGGGAGCTTTAAAGACGGAAAATACGATACGGCGGCTGTGCGCGGAACGGATCTGACCGCCACGCTCGATGAGAACCTGCAGCTTTACGGAGAACAGCTCATGCAGAACAAGATCGGCGGGCTCGCCGCGATCGATCCCTCGACGGGAGAGATCCTTGCGCTTGTCACGAGTCCCACGTACGATCCGAATCTTTTTGTCGGGCGTGATTTCCCGAAGAACTACGGCATCCTGCAAAACGACACGATCGGGAAACCGTTGTATAACCGTGCGCTGCAGGCGATGTACCCGCCCGGTTCCACGTTCAAGCTGATGAATTCGCTGATCGGGCAGGACGAGGGCGTGCTCACACCTGAAACGCGCTATCCCTGTGCAGGCGGTTATCCGCCGCTCGGCGGCCATCCCAAATGCGAGATCCACGCATCGCCGCTCGATCTTACCGGGGCCATCCAGCATTCCTGCAATTCGTATTTCACTTACGTCATCAAATCCATTATCGACAATCCGAAATACCACGGCAATACGGTGGCGGGCTACAATGCCTGGCGCGAGTACGTGCTCAGCTTCGGCGTCGGGAAAAAGATCGGCACGGATCTTCCGTTCGAGCTCAAAGGGAACGTACCGACCGCCGGGTATTACGATAAGGTTTTCGGCAAGAACGGATGGCATGCGCAGACGCTCGCCGGTGCAGGACTCGGCATCGGACAGGCGGAGCTGCTCATCACGCCCCTGCAGATGGCGAACATCATCTGCTCGATCGCTAACCGCGGTTACTATTATACGCCGCACATCATCCGCAACATCGGCAACGATCCGCCGCTGGCGAAATGGAGCCTCAAAAATTACACGCTGGTGCGCGACACGAACTATTACAACGTCGTGATCAACGGTATGGCGGAAGTGGTGAAGGCCGGAACGGCGGCTGCTTCGCAGATCCCCGGTGTGGAGATGTGCGGAAAAACGGGAACAGCGCAGAACCCGCACGGGAAGGATCACTCCGTGTTCGTCTGTTTCGCTCCGCGTGATCACCCGAAGATCGCGGTGGCCGTGGTGGTGGAGAATGCTGGCTGGGGCGCGCAATGGGCCGCGCCGATCGCCAGCCTCATCGTCGAAAAATACCTGAAAGGAAACATATCACGTCCCGATGTCGAGCAGCGGATGCTGAACGGCGACCTGCTGCACCAGCAACCGGTTCCGGGTGCGAAACCCGTTCCTGTTCACGTAGCGAACTGAGATGCGCGAAAAAAGCGAAAGCATATTCTATAATGTCGACTGGTTCACTGTTGCGATCTACGCCATTCTCGTCACGATCGGCTGGTTCAACATTTATTCGGCCGTCTACGACGAAGCGAAGAGCAACATTTTCGATTTCAGCCGGATCGAATCGAAGCAGCTTGTTTTCATCGGCGTTTCCGTCATCATCGCCGTCAGCATCCTGATCATCGACGCATCGTTTTTTACGGCCACGGCTTACATACTTTATGCAGGCGTCCTGCTGCTGAATCTTGCCGTCGTTGTTCTCGGAACCGATATACGCGGAAGCAAATCGTGGTTCAAGATCGGCGGCTTCGGTTTCCAGCCGGCGGAGTTTGCGAAGTGGGCGACGCTGCTGGCGCTCGCGAAATTCATCAGCGGTGTCGACCGGGTCAACTTCAGGCGAACGTTCTACATGGCCTCGCTGATCATCTGCCTTCCGATCGCCATCATTGCCGTACTGCAGAATGAGACCGGCGTCGCACTCGTTTTTTTCGGATTCATTTTCGTGCTGTACCGTGAAGGCATCTTTCCCGGGTGGTTGCTGATGGCAGGGATCGCTTCGGCCGCTTCGGCTGTGATCGGTATCAAATACGGCGCCATCGTGATCCCGGATGTGATACCGCCGAAAGGAGTTTCCGTGCATTATACGATAGACATGAAGGCGCTTTTGTTCTGGCTCGGCTCGCTTGCGGCGGCAGGCGTTATTTACCTGCTTGCTGTCCGGCGCACATTCCTGAATATGCTCATCGTGATCGGGTTCATCGCCGGGCTGACAGGTGTTTATCTTGCCGCACCGATCGTGCTGGAAAAAATTCCGGAACACCAGTCGGGAAGGATCAAAACCTGGCTGAGCCTTCCGGTTTCAAAAGAAATTTCCGACCGGTTCGATTACAACACGCGCCAGTCGATGATCGCCATCGGCTCAGGCGGGGTGAATGGAAAAGGTTACCTGCAGGGAACGCAGACGAAATTCCGTTTTGTGCCGGAGCAGGAAACGGATTTTATTTTCTGCACCGTTGGCGAAGAATGGGGATTTATGGGCACGGCGGGCGTTGTGCTGCTTTACCTGGTGCTGATCCTGCGCCTCATTATTCTTTCGGAGAGACAGCGATCGGACTTCACGCGTATTTACGGCTACGGCG
>DASTSF010000488.1:0-2041 GCA_035760825.1 Bacteroidia bacterium | reverse complement strand
GGCTGCAAAGATAGTTATTTTTTATTGTTTTTGAACGGCAGGCCAAACTCCTGAAGAAGAGCAAGCGCTTCTTCATCGGTATTTGCCGTGGTCACGAATGTGATATCCATTCCGAGGATCTTGTTGACTTTATCAATGTCGATCTCCGGAAAAATGATCTGTTCCGTAATGCCGAGGGTGTAATTCCCGCGCCCGTCAAAGCCTTTTTCGTTGATACCGCGAAAATCGCGGATACGCGGCAAAGCAGCAGAAATAAGGCGATCGAGGAACTCGTACATTTTTTCGCCGCGCAGCGTTACTTTAACGCCGATCGGTACGCCTTTACGAAGCTTGAAGTTTGAAATATCCTTCCTGGAAATGGTCGAAATAGCTCTCTGGCCGGTAATAAGCCCCATTTCCTTGATTGCGCCTTCGATCAGCTTCTTGTCGGCAACGGCATCACCAATACCCTGGTTGATGCAGATCTTTTCCAGGCATGGAACTTCCATGTTCGTTCCATAGCTGAATTTTTTGAGAAGCGCCGGAACGACCTGTTCCTGGTACACCTTCTTCATCCTGGGTGTGTATGCAGCGGTAGCCATTATTTAATAACCTCCTCAGATTTTTTTGAATAACGTTCGAGTTTCCCGGTTTCCTCATTGAGCCTTCTGCCGACACGGGTCGGCTGCCCGTCCGGGCCCACCATCATAAGATTGGAAATATGAACAGACGCCGGCACATCCACGATGCCACCGTTAGGATGCTTCGTCGTGGGACGGGTATGTTTTTTCACGGTGAGTCCCTCCAGGAATACGCGGTTGTCTTTCGGATTCACGGCAACCACTTTGTACCTGGTATCACGGTCCTTGTGTTCTCCGGAGATGATCACAACGGAATCGCCTTTTTTAATTTTCAGCTTGGCCATTTTATCGTATCCTTTTTAAAGCACTTCAGGTGCCAGTGAAATGATCTTGGTGTAATTGGTATCTCTCAGCTCACGTGCAACGGGTCCGAAAATACGCGTTCCGCGAAGCTCGTCCTGCGCGTTGAGAAGCACACAGGCATTGTCGTCAAAGCGGATATAAGAACCGTCGGGACGGCTGATCTCCTTGCGTGTCCTGACAACTACGGCCTTGGACACCGTTCCTTTTTTCACGTTTCCGGAGGGCAACGCATGCTTTACCGTAACGACGATTTTGTCGCCGATGGAAGCATAGCGTTTCTTGGTTCCTCCGAGTACACGGATGCAGAGAACTTCTTTCGCTCCGCTGTTATCGGCTACGGACAGCCTTGATTCCTGCTGGATCATCTTTTAACACTTTCAAATTCAGTTACTATTATTTTGCACGTTCCGTTATCTCAATGAGACGCCAGCACTTGTTTTTGCTCAGCGGACGGGTTTCAGCGATACGAACCGTATCTCCCACATTGCACTCATTCTTTTCATCATGAGCCATGAAGGTGGATGTTTTTTTCACGAACTTCCCGTACTTGGGGTGCTTTACCTTACGTTCAACAGCCACAACAATGGATTTTGCCATTTTATTGCTGATAACGATCCCGGTTTTTTCCTTGCGGTCTTTCCGCTTTATGGTGTTTTCCATTTTTCTGCCGTTTGATCTTTTTGTGATCAGTTTTGGGTTTCTGCAAGTTCTCTCTTACGCAGTTCCGTTTCGATCCTGGCGATCGTCCGGCGCGTAGTGCGGATCTTCAGCGGATTCTCGATAGGCGAAACGCTGTGGTTAAGATTCAGCTTGTGTAAATGTCCTTTTTCTTCGGCGAGACGATCGCGCAATTCTTTCAGTGACATCTGTGAAATTTCCTTCTGTTTCATCGCTCTGTTCTTATCTTGGAATTAAGCGTTTTCGGGTGAATAATCGGCACGAACAATAAACTTGGTCGATACCGGCAGCTTTTGGGCCGCAAGACGCAACGCTTCGCGCGCTGTTTCCACGGGAACTCCATCGGCTTCAAAGAGAATGGTTCCGGGCTTAACCGGTGCTACCCAGAATTCGGGAGCTCCCTTGCCCTTACCCATACGAACCTCTGCAGGCTTGCGGGT
>DASTSF010000487.1:0-7815 GCA_035760825.1 Bacteroidia bacterium | reverse complement strand
AAATCCCTTAAGGGCAACCCTTTCAGCGTCCTTTATACAGGTACCCTTTGCTGGAAACGACAGAGCCAGTTTAAGCTGGCAATCTCCCGATATCACCAAACTCCACCTCGTCACCGCGGGCGACACCATCTACAATATTGCCAGGAATGAATACGGCAGCGAATCGTATTACCTGCAGATCGCAGAAGCGAATGACCTGAAAAATTACCGTCGCCTGGTACCCGGCACGCAACTGATCTTACCTCCCGTTAAAACTGTCTGAGATGCCCAAGATCAATTCTACACAGGACACTATCCCGGGACACAAAAAGATCTCGCACCCCGTCTATACGGTTACGATCGGAGGAAAAAAAGTTTCTTCCAATCCTGGTGTGGCGTCCGTAATGGTGAACAAGGGCATCAACCGTATTTCCGTCGCGGAGATCGTTCTTTACGATGGATCGGCATCAAAGCAGGAATTCAAACTCAGCGAGGGCAACGATTACCTGCCGGGAAAAGAGGTCATTATCGAGGCTACTTACCAGACGCAGGAAGACACTTCCACGCAGCAGATCTTTTCCGGGATCATCATCCGCCAGTCGATCAAAGCGAACCTTACCGGTCCTTCGACGTTGCTTCTGGAAGCAAGGGATAAGATCATCAAGTCGACGATCGAGCGAAAAAACGCATGTTACTTCGACAAGAAGGACAGCGAGATCATTGAACAACTGCTTGGCACCTACGGCGTGCAGAAAGAAGTTGCTGCCACGAAAGTGACGCATAAAGACATGGTGCAGTATTACAGCACCGACTGGGACTTCCTTGTTTCGCGCGCAGAGGCGAACGGGCTTCTCGTTTACGTTGACGACGGCAAAGTGACTGTTGCAGATCCGGAAAAAGCACAAGCGACCTCTCCTTCGCTCGAGATCACTTATGGAACAAACATCGTGGAGATCGACGCGGAAATGGATGCACGCGATCAGTACGCAGGTGTTACCTCCAAAGACTGGGATTTCACCAAACAGGAACTGGGCGTCAACATTCCTTCCACTCCGGTCTTCAAGGAAGAGGGAACGCTCAACTCACTCGGCCTTTCCGATGTAATGGGCAGCATAAACTACCGCCTGCAGCATTCCGGAAAGCTGGAAGAAGGCGAACTCACTGCCTGGGCCGATGCAAAGTTTCTCCGCAGCAAAATGACCAAGATCAAAGGTCGCGTGCGGATATACGGGACCAATGTCGCCAAACCCGGAAAAACATTCACCTTCGACGGGCTCGGCGATCACTTTAATAATACAGCCTTCATTTCATCTGTTACGCACAGCTTCAGTGCACACAGCACCTGGTACACGGACATTCAGTTCGGTTATTCCGACGAATGGTTTTACGAACGCCATGACAACATAACGGAAAAATCGGCCGCAGGACTTCTTCCTGCCATGCACGGACTTCAGCCGGGAAAGATCACCGCCGTTAAGGATACGGACAGTGGCGATTTCCGCGTGCGTGTAAAGTATCCGCTCATCGAATCCGATTCGAAAGGAATATGGGCACGCTGGGCTACACTGGATGCCGGAAATAACCGCGGCTTCGTCAATCGTCCTTATGAAGGCGATGAAGTTATTCTCGGCTTTGTCAACAATGATCCGAGAGATCCGGTTGTTCTTGGCATGCTGCACAGCAGCGTGAACGCAATTCCCTCCGACCTGACACCCGACGACAATAGTCTCAATAAAGGATGGGTGACGAAAAACAACATCAAGATCCTGTTGCACGATGAGGCAGACAAAGACAAGGTCACCATCGAAACTCCGGGAGGGAACATGATCGTGATCGACGATGAAAAAAAATCAATCACGATTACCAATAAGGGCGATACAAGCGTGACCAACACCATCACGATGGACAAGAACGGGATCAAATTGGAAAGCGATAAAGATATTATCATCAATGCGAAAGGTTCTTCCAGTAAGATCACGGCTACCGGCAGCCAGAATGTGGCGCTGGAATCCAAGCAGGGAAAATTCACAGCAAAAGGACAGACCGGGGCGGAAATGACAACAAGCGGGCAGGCCGTTCTTAAAGGACAACTGGTCAAAATCAATTAAACGAACAAACTCATGCCGGCAGCAGCAAAAGTTGGAGATACGACAACACACGGGGGAACGATTGTGGGACCCGGTGTGGCGACGGTCCTCATCAAAGGAAAACCGGCGGCCGTGGCAGGAGACAATCACGTGTGTCCTATACCACCGAATACGGGACACATTACGTCTTCACCGTTTCCCATGGGAAGCACCACGGTGCTGATCAATAACAAGCCGGCGCTTCGTGCAGGCGACACCTGTGTGTGCGGAGCTGCATCGGCAATTGGCGAACCAACGGTAATGATCGGTTAAAGCATTTCAGATTATGGCAAGCGAACAGACACTCAAAGAAATTTTCGACACGGGCGGTTTTCTCGGCCAGGGTTGGTCGTTCCCGCCCACGTTCACAAAAGGAACCAATACCGTGGAACTCGTGCAGGCGGAAGAAGACATCAAGGAAAGTCTTCACATTATTCTTTCCACAACGCTCGGAGAGCGTGTTATGCTTTCCGATTTCGGCGCCAATCTCGACCAGCAGGTGTTCGAACCTATGGATGCTGCGTTCCAGCCTTTTGTCACATCCATCATAAGACGAGCGATCAATATTTACGAACCGAGAGTAAATCTCGACAGCGTTGATGTAGCGAGCGAGGTGCTTGAAGGTAAGATCGAGCTCACCATCAACTTTACCATCATCGCGAACAACACGCGATCCAATATTGTTTATCCGTATTACCTCACCGAGGGAACAAACGTTCAACAATGAGCGATACCTGCAATAATAAAAATCCGCTTTCCAGGGATGGCACCAGCCAGGCGCAGCGCCTGCTCAATGCTCTCCTTCCTTCATACGTGCTGGTGGACGAGCGCAGCCTGGATGATCTTGTTGCATTCGTTCAGAAATTCGCTACCCAGGTCAATTATTTCAACCTGGCTGATGCCGTCAATGGCGACTGGGTTGGGTTCTTCACCAAAACGATTTCCGACGAGCAGCGTACCGAACCTCATTATGCACTGCTGATCTCCTTTCTTGAAATATTTAAAATTGCACAGGACGACCTGAACACGATCACCCAGCGTCATCTTGATTTCTACTACCATGAAGTGCTGAACCTGCAGGAAAAACCTGCGGTTCCCGACCAGGTGTATGTCATTTTCAAGCTGGCGCAGCAGGTTTCCGATGCACTGGTTCCGAAAGGAAAAGAGCTCAACGCCAAAAAAGATGCAACCGGCATCCAGCTTGTTTATGATACGGATAAGGATATCGTCGTCAACAAAGGAGTTGTCGAAGAGCTGAAGGCGGTTTTCATTAACCGGCCCATTGATCCTGCTGCATCACCCCAGGAATTCCCTGATCTTATTCCCGTTCCCGATCCCGCGCAGCCGGTCTCGCTTTTCCAGCGCAACGAGTGGCGCATCTATTCTTCGCCCGTTGCGAATTCTTCCGACGGCATTGGCGGAGACCTCACCGGCGATGAAAAACGCTGGCGCATTTTCGGAAGACCGCAGCCTGTTTCCGATGGAAGCAGCGTGGCCGACCGCCCGCAGGCAGATGTAGGTTTTGCTTTCGCCTCTCCCCTGCTCTTCCTTGCCGAAGGAACACGCACAGTGACGATACGCATCAACTCGCAGCGCGCGGTCCGGCCGAGCCCGGTCGCTGTGGCGCTGCAGGCGCCCACATCGATCGCTACGTCATACGCTACGCATTCACTCTCGGCGCAGCTGAGAAGTGTTAATCCTTCCCTGCATGCGTCGATCATCGCGAACTTCGTCATCAACCAGCAGAACAATGCGCTGAAAGGTGCGATCAGCGTTTATTTCAGCGGAGAAAAAGGATGGATCGCTCCTGAAATAGAAACGAACACGTATTTCGACACGAACGGCGACCTTGTCATTGAGCGCACGCTCACGAAAGGTCAGAAACCCGTCGTCGCTTATGACCAGTCGGTATTGCTGCAGCCGTTCAACACGCAGTGGCCGGTGGTGAAGATCATGCTTAATCCCGATCATGCTGCTTCGCCGTACATCTACGAGCAGCTGAGCCCGAAAAATATTTACACCGCTGATCTCACCGTCGATGTGGTCGATGTGAAAAACGTGATCGTACAGAGTGAAGACACGGTGCTCGCTACCGAAAAGCCGTTCACGCCTTTCGGAAGCCAGCCGGTTGTAGGTTCCACTTTCTACATCGGCAGCAATGAAATTTTCCAGAAAAAACTGAGCGAGCTCGATGTCGCCATCACGTGGCACGGGCTTCCTGATGTTTCGCGCGCACCGGAAGGATTCGTCGATTATTACAACTATTACCTGCCTGAAGGCGAGAACCTCAAGCGGCAAACTTTGAGTTTCAAAGTGGATGCCGCCCTGATCGACAAGCAGTCCTGGCATTCGCTGAATACTTCGAATAACGGTTACGGTCTCTTCCAGCCGAAAACGCAGCTTGTCGGTACTGTTTACCGTCATCCCGTTGACGAAGACATCACGCTCACGCTTAACACGTCTTTCCTTGCCGGCGTGCCCCGCGATCCTTACATGGATCCCGTGGAAGAATTTACAGCGACAACGAAAAAAGGATTCCTGCGGCTTACACTCGCCGATGTGGATTTTGGTCACGGGATTTTCCAGAACTCGTATGCAAAGCAGGCGATCGAGCTTGCCCTTCAACACAGCGGAGCGAACCTTCCCAACGAACCGTACACACCGACCATCAAGGAAATTTCGGTCAATTACAGGTCGACGGAACGTGTGAACCTCACCCGGCAGAACGATGACGCAGTAAACGAAGCGAATTACAAAAACCGCGTCGAGCAGTTCTTCCACGTGCTTCCGTTCGGTGTTGCGGAGAATCATCCGTTCATTACGAAGCAGACGAAGAACATCAACCTGCTTCCGCAATTCCGGGATGAAGGTGAATTGTTCATCGGCGTAAGCGGACTGCAAACGCCCGAAACATTATCCATTCTTTTCAAAGTCGCCGAAGGAAGCGCCGACCCGGATCTTGAAAAGCAGAAAGTGAACTGGAGCTACCTGTACAACAACGAGTGGTACGATTTCACGCAGCTGCAGATCCTTTCCGACGGAACAAACGGCCTGCTTACTTCGGGGATCGTCACGTTCGATCTTCCGAAAGCATTCAACAACACAAATACGGCGTTGCCGGATAACCTCTTCTGGATACGCGTTTCCGTCGAGCACGACTCGGCTGCCGTATGCGATCTCGTGGATGTCATCGCACAGGCGGTTACAGCAACATTCACTGATAACGGGAACGATCCCGACCACCTGCGCACGCCGCTGCCGGCCAATACGATCAGCGATTTTATCAATTCGGACGCAGCCATTGATAAGATCAGCCAGCCCTACTCTTCCTTCGGCGGGCACATCAAAGAGCAGAGTAATGAATTCTACCGCCGCGTAAGTGAGCGCCTGCGTCATAAGGACCGTGCCGTCACGCCATGGGATTACGAGCATCTTGTGCTCGAGCAGTTCCCGACGCTATATAAAGTGAAATGCCTCAATCACACGCGTTACAGCTCACTGGCTGACATCAACGAACTGGTAGCGGGACATGTAACGCTCGTGATCATTTCCAACCTGCTCAACAAGAACGCAGTCGATCCGCTGCAGCCGAAAACCAGCCTGATCACGCTCGAAGAGATCATCGAATACGTCGACACGATCAAGCCACCGGCCGCAGAGCTGCATGTGCGCAACCCGATATTCGAAGAGATACGCGTGGAATTCAACGTGCGTTTCCTTCCCGGTTACGACAACGGCTTCTACGGAAAACAGCTCAACGAAGAGATCAGGCAGTTCCTCGCGCCGTGGGCGTACGGAACAAAAGATATCGCGTTCGGCGGCGCCATCCACAAATCGATGATCATCAATTTCGTGGAAGAACGTCCGTACGTGGATTATGTGACCTGCTTCAACATGGACCAGGTGGTCCCTGTGGGGAAAAACCTTCCGCCCACGATCCTGAAGAACGTTGAAACGGCAGAAACCACAACGTCCGCTTCCGTCCTTACGTCTTACCCGCAGCATTCGATCACCGTGCTCGAGACTGATGAATGTGCATGCGACGACAACCTTGTCCTCTCGCCTGTTCCGAACCCCGATCAGCCCTGCGACGATTGCGGAGACAACAAAGAAAAAATTGCGACCGGTATCGGCGCCGACGAGATCGACTCCACGTTCATCGTGGGTCACGCACCGCGTGCGGGCATCGACTTCTGGGTCCTCGAAAAAGATTTTATCGTACAATAAAATACAAAACAAATTATCGCCATGCCGCAAAGACACAGAGAGTACTTATACTCGAAATTCAAGAACGGAGAAATTCCGAACCAGGACGATTTTGACGATTCATTCGATTCGGCGCTCAATCTTCTCGATGACGGAATAACCATATCCAAGAAGGGCGACCAAAAACATTTCGGCATCAATACCGATCCGACCTGCCTGCTCTCCATCCGGGGTGACCAGGTGAATGTCGACTCGCTGATCTGTCTCCAAAGCACCGATCATTCGCAGCAGTGGAACATCAACCTCAACCCTACGAAAGGGAAGACGCCGGGCTTCAGCATCAGCAATGCTTCCAAGGGCAATGCCACCAGCAACCTCTTCATCGATGCAGCAACCGGGAATGTCGGCATCAACTCTGTTACACCGACGGAAAAGCTTTCCGTCTTCGGCAGCGTGGACGGAGGTTATGTTTCAGCGCTCATCACCAACCTGCAGAGCGGGCTCGACGGATGGGCACTGTCCGTTGTTGACGACAACGTCACGCCCTATCGCGTAGGCGCATTCGGCCTGGTGGAAAAAGACGGCTCAACGGGAACCGAACGCATTACGGTTTTGCCGGCGATCACAACTCCGTCCAATACTTATTACCGGACCGGCATCAACACGCAGCTTCCGTATTCAACGCTGCATGTCGATCGTTCGGAAGCGGATGCTGAAACTGATATTTCCCTCAACATAAATTCCGGCATCATCCTGTCCGGCTCGATGATCGGGCACCACCTCGGGTTCGACAACCACCAGATACAGGCGCGCGTCGGCGACTACGTTGCCGGCAGCACCACTATCGAGCTGAATACATCCGTGCTCAACATACAGCCGCTCGGTGGCGGTGTTGTGATCAACAATGGTCTTCCCGCCGCACAGCAGCTGAAGATCGACGACAACGGAAATGTCGGCATGGGCGCAGCGCCTTCGGCGGAACGCCTCGTGGTTGCAGGAGCCGTTACGTTCGGAGATTCAGTTTCCGATACGCCCGCGCAGGGAACAGTTCGCTGGAGCCCCGGCAGCGCGGTGGAACCGGCCGACCTGCAGGTCTACAAAGACGATGCATGGCAATCGCTTACCACGCACTTTGTCAGCGACGGACTCTGGACCGACGGAGGAAGCGGAACGATTTACTACGATCCGGCAAGCGGAATTCCCAGGGTCGGTATCGGCACCACGACACCTGCAAGCCTGCTCACGGTCAATGAAACCAATGCGTCTTCTACATCGAATGCCGCAGCCGACATCATCACTTCCGCTACCACTTCGTCCAGCGACGTAGCGGTGAGCCGCTTCGGATTGCGCGTGAACAGCACCGGTCCGTGGAGCACGAATGCAGCCGCGAACAACATCGGCATTTTCGTCGAGAACGTTTCCGGGCAGACGAACGTCAACGCCAATCTCGCCGCCGTACTCAACGGCAGCACGGTGATCGGTCACCTGACGGGACTTCCGCTCA
>DASTSF010000486.1:0-2097 GCA_035760825.1 Bacteroidia bacterium | reverse complement strand
GTGATTTGGAGAGATCGTCATCGCTCATCGGGGCGTCGGAAGCGCCGAAATCGACGGTTTTATCGTGCAGACCTTTGATGCCGCCGCCGGAACCGATGGACTGGTAGTTGATCTTGATGCCGGTTTTCTTGTTGTATTCGTCGAACATTTTGGAATACAGCGGATAAGGGAAGGTCGCTCCCGCCCCGAGGATTTCGCTCACGGTGGCGTTGTTTCCTGTCGAATCCGTACCGTTCTTTTCTCCGCCTGACCCGCAGGAAGAGAGGATCAGCGCTGCCGTGATCCCGAGTGATGCAATGGCTTTTGTGTATTTCATGATTGTTTTTTCTTTATTATTTAGAGATTTTTTTCGTGTCAGGCGCTGCAAAACTCGTTCAGCATTGTTAAGAAAACGCTATGCGAGCATGAGCTTTGTATAAACTATTTATTTGAAGATGTACCAGAACGTGAGGCGGGGAACGAAGTCATAATCGCTCTTCACCTTGCCTGAAGCGCCTTTGGCGCGGCTCATGTAGCTGTTGAACCATACGTTCGGCATGATGTGCACATTTTTCGCAGGCGTGAAATCGATGCCGGCCGTTGCGAATGATTCGGTCACGGGAGCTCCGCCCATCGTGTAGATATAATCTTTCTTGTAGCCGAGGTCAGGATTGTACATGTCGTAACGTGCGAAGAAAGCGAGCTTGTCCTTGATGATCGTTCCGCGGACGAAGATGGAAACGCCCATGGCTTTTGCGTCCGTCGTGTCCGTGTGCACAGGCGACATGGACGTATCGACGAAGCCCACGTAATTGTGCTGGATCTGCAGGAACGCTTCCGCACCGATGGTGAGCGCATCCGTGTTCCAGGCGAGCGTCAGCTTGCCCGTGTTGCGGTATTTGTGGAAGTCAGGCGTCATGTTCGTGCGTTCGAAATCGCCGTACAGGTCAACAATAAGTTTCTTGTCCATGAACTTTGCGTAAACATCGCCGTAAAATTTCTTGAAGATGTCGCCTTCGAGCTTGGTGCCCGATCCGTTCGCCACGAGAAAATCGTAGCCGAACTGCCCGTCGCTGCCGCATTTGCCCTGGAGGCCGATACCGAGGTCGGCGGAACCGCTCAGCTTGCGCATATCGAGGATGGTCTTTTCATCGGAGCGGTAGCCCCATATTTTTTCCGACATCATGGGGAACGCCGGCGTCGCCTGGAGACCGAAAATAAGATCAGCGCCTTTGTAGAGGTTCTTCCAGCGGAGGTTGGCCGCTTTGACGAATGTCGTGCGCGAGCCGTCGCTGCCGGTTTGTCCTTCGTAGGAAAGCAGGAATTCAGAGGAAAAGCGCTCGCTGATGTTGTAGTCATAACCGAGGTACACACGGCGCAGCTCGAAGGAATTCGCGTTCACCGGCATGTTGGAATACTGCGAGTTTCCGCGGTTGGCGGAATCGGCGTGCGTTTTGAAATAATAATCGCCGAAGGCATAGCCCCAGACTTTCCCGGAAGGCTTGAATTCTGCTTTTTTAGTGGTGTCCTGCTGGGCTTTCATCGTTCCGGCGAAAAAGAACAGTCCCGCAGTAAGGGTCAGGCAGGCGAATGTTGTTTTCATTCAGGTCTCTTTTTGTTTAAATTAATTTTACGTGCAAAAGAACCTGCGGATAGTTACTGATGAATTACGCCAATATTAATTGTGTGTTAACGACGCCTTTTTGCTCCAGTTTATCCCCTTTATTGTTAATAAATAGGGTCATATAGGTTAATTGAAAATGAATAACGCATTGATTTCCAGGCTGACGAATACCTGCAAGTGTGTTTCGTTACTGTTAAGAAAAAACAGTTCCGGGAGGGATGATGGCCGCCTGTGAAGAAATTGTGATGCGGAAATTTTATTCTTTTTCCGCGGCAGCGCCATTGAACGGAAAGACGCGCACGGATTCCCCGTAATTTTTTTTCAGGCGAAAAGAAACATACGTGATCTTTTTTCCTTCGCCGAGGAAACGGTTCTCGTACGCAGTGCGGATGGTGGTGAGTATTTCATCGTGCGTTTTCCCGTCGCCGTAAACGTCGCTCGTGGAATCGATGCGCTCGTGCTGCTCTTCGTCGATCACTTCATTGGTGTATTCA
>DASTSF010000485.1:0-8589 GCA_035760825.1 Bacteroidia bacterium | reverse complement strand
CCGAAGTATTCAGGGGAAAATGCCAGCCATCTCTGAAAGTCTTCGTTGCTTATAGGATAGATACGGCCAAGGTTCTTCTTTTTACCATGCACTTCTTGCCAGTTCCCAATACTCCATAAACGCAACTCGTCCGATGTAAGTGGGCACATGCCGTTATCAATCAAGACTTTCAGCAGTTCCCATTTACGATACCTTTTTGCATTATAAAGCCTTCGTTTGCTCCTGTTCTTTCTTCGCTCTGCCGCGAGGGAAAATTCCCCTGATTTACCGTCCCCTACACCTTTTTTAAAAACAAGGACTCCATAATCTATGATCTGGTTTTCATTTAAGGCATCAGTATCCCGAATTGCCCATCCAATAGAATTGGTACCTAAATCAAGGCCTAAAATTTTTGTCATATTTTTTTGTATAGTGTTTTTTGTTATTCTTGTAATGCAATTCACAACAAGGCTATAAGCCGAAGAGCGAATTGCTCTTGAGCACCGCATACTTCTGTGGTGCTTATTTTTTACAAAAAAATTATTTCACAATAAGGATTATTCCGTTGTGAAAACATCTAAGGCGGCCCTGGTAACAACCGGGGTCGTCTTTTTTATTGGCCAAGCTACCCCGTTTTTTACAAAAAGTCAATAAACCATCCTCAGAATACCAAAGTATCCTGTCCCGGCACAGATTATTATCGAAAGGCGAGGAAAAAGCGTCTGTTCTAAAGTAAGACTACCCGCAATTTAAAATTCAGAACTCCACATTCATCCTTCATACACCGTCTCTTCCAGCTCCCGCAGATTATAGTGACTGGTCATCACTTCGCCGTAGGCGCCGGCCGTGCGGATGGCGATGAGGTCGCCGCGTTTCACTTCGGGAAGATCCATCGCTTTGCCGAAACAGTCGGACGATTCACACACCGGACCGACGACGTCGTAGCGCGCAACGGTTGCGCCGGGCGATGGCGTGAGGTTTTCCACTTTGTGGTAAGCCTGGTACAGCGCGGGGCGGATCAGCTCCGTCATTCCCGCGTCGAGGATGGCGAAATTCGTCTGCACGCCTTTCTTCACATACAGCACGCGCGAGATGAGCGAACCGCATTGTGCTACCAGCGCGCGTCCCAGCTCGAAATGGACCTGCTGCCCGTGGCGCACTTCGAGAAATTTCGCGAAGACGCCGAAATAGCTTTCAAAATCCGGGATGGCTTCTTTGTCCGGCTCGTGGTAATTCACGCCGAGTCCGCCGCCGACGTTGACGTGCTGCAGCGGAATGCGTTTCGAGGCGAACCATTCCTGTATCTCGTTCACGCGCATGCACAGCGAACGGAAAACGGAAAGATCGGTGATCTGCGAGCCGATGTGAAAATGCAGCCCGGCCAGCTCCAGCGAAGGAAGCTCTGCGAGCGCATCGATGACGTCGGGCAATTCGTGCAGGCTGATGCCGAATTTATTTTCTTCGAGTCCCGTCGTGATGTAGTGATGCGTGTTCGCGTGCACGTTCGGGTTGATGCGCAGCGCAATGCGCGCTTTCTTCCCGGCTTCGCGCGCGAGCTGGGAAATGATCATGATCTCGGGCAGCGATTCGCAGTTGAAGCAGAAAATATCATTCGCCAGGCCGGTCCTGATCTCGGCATCGCTCTTCCCTACTCCGGCAAAAACGACCTGCGAAGGAGAAAAACCGGTTTCCAGCGCGCGTTTCACTTCATTCCCGCTCACGCAGTCGGCGCCGAAGCCCGCGCTGCGGATGCGCTGCAGGACTGCGCGGTCGACGTTCGCCTTCAGCGCGTAATGCACGTGGTAGCCGTGCTTCGACGAGGCTTTTTTCACCGCGTCGAGCGTGCGTGTGAGCAGCTCCAGGTCGTAGAAGTAGAACGGCGTCCGGTGCGGCTGAAGATGTGCTATGCGCTGCTGGCTGAACATGCGTGCGTTTTTTCGTTCAGAGATTGAAGAGTCCTTTGTTCAGCGCCGCCAGCGCTTCCTTTTTGCGCGCGGTGTCGATGAGGATGGAAATGTTGTTCTCGCTGCCGCCATACGAGATCATGCGGATGGGAATATTCCTGAGCGCGTCGAAAACGCGGGAAGCATAGCCCTGCTTCTCTTTCCCGAATGTGCCCACGATGCAGACGATCGTCTGCTCGCGGTCGACGTCGACGTTGCCGAACGTTTTCAGTTCGTCCACGATCTCGCCGAGGTGCTTCAGGTTATCGATGGTGAGCGACACGGCCACCTCCGACGTCGTGATCATGTCGATCGGCGTTTTGTAGCGTTCGAACACTTCGAAGACCGAGCGCAGGAAACCGTAAGCAAGCAGCATCCGCGCCGAACGGATCTTGATCGCGGCGATGCCGTCTTTCGCCGCTACGGCCGTGATGCGGTCGCCGGAAACTTTTCCGCCGATGATGGTTCCTTTCGCCTGCGGCTGCATGGTGTTGAGCAGCGCGACGGGCACATTGCGCTTCTGCGCGGGCAGCACGCACGTCGGGTGAAGGATCTTTGCGCCGAAATACGCGAGCTCGGCGGCTTCATCGAACGTGAGCTCGTGGATGGGAAATGTCTTATCGACAATGCGGGGATCGTTGTTGTGCATGCCGTCGATGTCGGTCCAGATCTGCACTTCTTCCGAACGCAGCGCAGCACCGATGAGCGTTGCGGTGTAATCGCTACCGCCGCGCTTCAGGTTGTCGATCTCGCCGAACGCGTTGCGGCAGATGTAGCCCTGCGTGATGAAAAGAGTTTCGCCCGGGTGCTTTTTCAGCTCGTCCTGCAGGTGCTTTTCAATATAATCCAGGTCGGGCTCGTCGTTCTCGTCGATGCGCATGAAATTCAGCGCGGGGAGCAGCACTGAGCGGACGCCTGTCTCTTCGAGGTAAAACTGCATCAGCGCCGTGCTGAGCAATTCGCCCTGCGCGAGGATGGCTTTTTCCTCGTTGGCGGTGAAAAGATCGATGGTGAAGCTGCCGAGGTAGCTGAAATGTTCTTTCACGAGCTCCTGTCCTTTCCTGCGCGTTTCCTCTTTCGAGTACAGCTGATCCACCACCTGCCGGTATTTTTCTTCCAGTTTCCCGATCAGGTCGCGGGCTTTATCGTTTTCTTTCGCATAAAGCGCACCGGCAACAGCGACGAGGCTGTTCGTCGTACCGGACATGGCAGACAGCACGACGATCTTCGGCCGGCTGCTGACGATGAGCGGCACAAGGGCTTTCATTCTTTCCGGGCTGCCCACGGAAGTGCCACCGAATTTCAGGACAAGCATAATGAATGGTTAAAGGCTTGCGAAGATAAAAAACTGCGCGGGTTAGCGGTTTCCGGCGCCGGGTTTTGAGTTCCGGGCTGCTATTTTCCGCCAGGTCGCAAAGTTTGTCGCTTATCTGCCGGTCCGGAACACGGAACTGAAAACCCGAAAGAGGAAGATTGTGCAAAAGGATGTTAAAAGGTTCCCTTCGGAAGAAATCAGGCAGCCGATTCATTCGTTATTTTTGAGCGCACACTGTTATTCTGAAAGCGCGAAACCGCCCCCGGTTTATTTATGTATTCACTCTTCATTAAAGAAATCCGCACGTTCCTCAGCTCCCTGATCGGGTACATCGTGATCGTGGTGTTCCTGCTCGGCATCAGCCTGTTCATGTGGGTGGTGAAGGGGCAGATGAACGTTCTCGACCGCGGCTACGCGAACATCGATACGCTCTTCAACATTGCGCCCGTGGTTTTCCTGTTCCTTATTCCTGCGATCACGATGCGTTCGTTCGCGGATGAAAAAAAATCCGGCACTATCGAGCTGCTGTTTACCCGCCCGCTGACCGACCTGCAGATCATCCTCGCGAAATATTTCGCCGGATTCGTGCTCGTGCTGTTCTCGCTTCTTCCCACGCTCTATTACTTCTACTGCATTTACCACCTCGGCGTTCACACGGGCAACATCGACGTGGGCGGAACGTGGGGATCGTACATCGGGCTGCTTTTCCTCGGCTCTTCGTTCGTCGCGATCGGGATCTTCTGCTCCTCGCTCACGAACAGCGACATCATTTCCTTCGTTTACGCGTTCGTGCTTTGTTACGTGTGCTACCTCGGCTTCGAGCAGATCAGCTCGCTGTCCATTTTCGGGAAAGCCGACGTATTCATCGACGCGCTGGGCATCGACTCGCATTACAATTCACTCAGCAGGGGCGTCATCGACACGAGGGATGTCGTGTATTTTCTTTCGTTCAACGCGTTCTTCATCCTGCTGACGAAGATCCGCCTCGAAAGCCGCAAATGGTAACTTTTTTTGATCCACGCAATTGAGCAGCACCAACCGCAATAAACGGACAGATCTGATCGGCCTCGGGCTCGGCATTGCCATTCTCATGCTGCTGAACGTGGCTTCGCAATACGTCTTTGCGCGTTTCGACCTTACCTCTGAAAAAAGATACACGCTGACGGAAAGCACGAAAGAGATGCTGAAGAAGCTCGACGACATCGTCTACTTCAAGGTGTATCTTGACGGCGATTTTCCGCAGGGTTCCGGCGATTATGTTCACCTCCGCGATGAAACGAGGATCATGCTGGATGAGTTCCGCGCGTATGCAGGCGACAAGATACAGTACGAATTCATCGATCCCGGCAAGAACAAGGACAAAAAAGAACGCATCAAATACCAGAAGCAGCTCATCGACGAGGGGATGATCCCGAAGTCGGAGCCTTTCGTCGACGACGACGGCAACCAGGTGAGCATGCTGCTGTTCCCGTGGGCCGTGGCTTCCTACCACCAGAAGCAGACGCTGGTCCCGCTGCTGGGATTCTCCACGAAAAAATCAGACGAAGAATCCATCAACAAAGCGGTGGAAGAGCTGGAATATGAAATGTCGAATGCGATCCGCAAACTGCAGATGCAGGTGAAGCCGAAGATCGCCATCACGCAGGGACACGGCGAACCGGACACAACGCAGCTCAGCGATTTTGTGAAAGGGCTGCGCGAATATTACGACGTGGATTTCGTCAATTTCCAGGGCAACCTGAATGCGTTCCGTGATACGATGAACACGGCGGAGCAGATCCGCAACAAATACACGGCCGTCATCATCGACAAGCCGGACTCGATGTTCACGCCGAAAGAACTTTTCATCCTCGACCAGTTCATCCTTTACGGGGGGAAAGCGCTGTTCCTCGTTGACCCGGTCTACGCTTCGATCGACAGCCTTGCGCAAACCGGGATGACGATGTGCCTTCCGCGTACGCTTGGACTGGAAGATCTTACGTTCCGCTACGGCGCAAGAATGAACAGCAATGTCGTGGAAGATCTTTACTGTGCGACCGTCGCCATACCGGTGCAGGGACCGCAGACGCAGTTCATGCCGGCACCGTGGTATTATTCGCCCACCATTCTTCCTACGGGACAGCACCCGATCGTGCGCAACCTCGACCGCATCAAGTTCGATTTTCTCAGCACGGTCGATACGGTTGAAACCGGCACGGATGTGAAGAAAACGATCCTGCTGACGACGTCCGACAAATCGCGTTACCTGCGCGCGCCTGCACGCGTGGGCCTGCGCAATGCGATGATCCAGCGCGATCCGCGCAGCTTCGACAAACCCGATCAGCCGGTGGCCGTCCTGCTCGAAGGAACCTTCGATTCGTATTTCAGGAACAAGTTCCTTCCCGAGGAGCTGAAGAACAGCAAGCTCATCGGCTACACGGATCATTCGCTGCACAGCTCGAAGATCATTGTTGTCGGCGACGGTGATGTGGCGCTGAACCCCGTTTACAAAGGCAAGGCGCTCCCGCTCGGGCTCGACCGCATGAACAGGATGAATGAAGAGTTTTACGCGAACAAAACATTCCTGCTCAACTGCGTGAATTACCTCTGCGACGACAAGGGCCTGCTCTCCGTCCGTTCGAGGGAAGTGACGCTGCGCCTGCTCGACCGGGGCAAGATCCGCGAGCACAAGCTGAAATACCAGGTGATGAATACGGTTTATCCCGTGCTGGGCGTGATGCTTTTCGGCATCGTGCTGATGTGGTTCCGGCGGAGAAGGTACGTGCAGGGCAAGGAACCGCCGGAATGGCTGCTGAAAATGGGGAAATACGTTCTCCTGCTCGCGCTCTACGTGGTGCCGCTGGGCATACTCGGCGTTGTGATGGATAACGGGATGGAATTCCTGTTCACGGCCCTGGCGGTCACGGTCCTGCTGGCAGCTTTTTATTTCGTATCCTATATCCGCCGCAACCGGATGAAAGGAGAATAAAACCGAATGAACGCGAAACCATTCCACTCACTGTTTTTCATGTTCCGCGCCGGATCGCATTACCGATATTTGCACTGTACAACTCCCCTGTCATCCGGAATCCCGGAAAAGATCCGCACCGGGCATCACCGCGGAAGCTTTTCCGTTTTCTCTGAACTGATCCCTGTATGAAACGCAACACGCTTACGCTTATCATCGCCCTGGCTCTCGGCGGAATTACCTTCTGGCTGATCCGGATGAACAGCTCTTCCTCGATCAAAAAAGAGCTGCGCGATTTCGCCGTTTCCGACACCGCCTCCATCACCAAAATTTTTCTTGCGGATAAAACCATGCACCAGGTAACGCTCACGCGTGAGAAGGACGGCTGGAAAGTAGACGGAAAATTCGATGCGCGTCCCGATGCGATCGAAGGGCTGCTGGGTGTTATCCATGATCTTTCCGTGCGCGAGCCGGTGAGCATCAAGTCGAGGCCCTTTGTGATCAAGCAGCTCGCCACCGGCGCGGTGAAATGCGAGATCTACAACGGCAGCGACCTCGTGAAAGTGTATTACGTCGGCGGCGATACGCCCGACGATCTCGGCACCTACATGCTGCTGGCCGACCCGGAAACAGGCGAAAATTCTTCCGAGCCGTTCATCATGGAAAAACGCGGGCATAACGGCTACCTCACACCGTATTACAGCAGCAACGTCATCGAGTGGCGCGACCGCAGCGTTTTCAAATATTACGCACCGGACATCCGCTCGATCGAAGTGACCAACCCGCGCATGCCGCAAACTTCTTTCAGCGTTCACCAGAGCGCGAACGGCGTTTTCGGTCTGAACAGCAGCACCGGCCAGCCGCTTCCGTTCGATACGCTGATGGTGAAGCAGTTCATCTCGTACTTCGGCCACATCAGCTTCGAAGCGTTTGAAAAACAGCTGACGCCCGCGCAGCGCGACAGCGTGGTGCATTCCACACCGGCACATATCATCACCGTGACCGACGCGGCAGACCACAAGAACGTCGTGAAGCTCTTCCTCAAAAAAAATCCCAACGCCGACAGCACCACGGTCACGGATCCTTCACAGCTTTATGATCCCGACCGCATGTATGCGACGGTCAACAACGGGCAGGATTTCGTCGTGGTGCAATACTACGTGTTCGGCAAGCTGCTTCCGGTGACGGATTATTTCCTCGGGCAGAAGGTGAAAGAGCAGAATGTGGTGAAATGAGCGGAAAGCCGTTTGGCTTTTGTATGAACTGTTTTTCCGGACCAGAGGCCGGCGCTGTTTTAATTTAGGGAGCAGCTTTCGAAAACTGCGTTCCAAATCCCTGAGTCTCATGGAAAACCCTTTCTCGGGAAGAGTTTATGAACGGAAACTTAACCGGGAAGCACCTGCTTTCCCCTGTTAAAAAGTAGTTCAAAAGTTGGTTTTTGCGACCCGGCTGAGGCCGTCAAAAGGGATAATTTTGCCTTGTAACTAACGGCTTATCCTGCTCATTTATGAAATTCATTGTATCCAGCTCCTCATTGCTGAAACAGCTCCAGATGCTGAGCGGCGTGCTTAATTCCAGCAACACGCTGCCTATCCTTGATAATTTTCTTTTCGAGATCGACAAAGGAGCGCTCACCATTTCGGCTTCCGACCTGGAAACCACGATGACCACGCACCTCACGGTGGAATCGCGCGATACCGGCAACGTTGCCGTGCCGGCAAAGCTGCTCATCGATACGCTGAAAACCTTCCCGGAACAGCCGCTGACGTTCACCGTCGATAAAAAACGTTTCGCCATCGAGATCGCTTCCGATTACGGAAAATACAAGATCACGGGACAGAACGGCGATGAATTCCCCAAAGCTCCTGCCGTCGAGAACAGCCAGTCGCTCGACCTCGACGCATCCGTCCTCGGACGCGCCATCACGAAGACGCTTTTCGCCGCAGGCAACGATGAACTTCGTCCTGTGATGTCCGGCGTGTTCGTACAATTCTCACCCGAGAGCACGACGTTCGTGGCTACCGACGCGCACAAGCTGGTGCGTTACCGCCGCACGGACATCAAAGCGACCGGCAGCGCTTCCTTTATTCTTCCCCGCAAGCCGCTGAACCTGCTCAAGAACGTGCTTGCCTCCGCGGAAGGGATCGTCCGCGTGGAATACAACGCCACCAACGCACGTTTCTCGTGGGGAATTGCACCGGACGGAACGGTGGGCACGACATTGACCTGCCGCCTCATCGACGGAAAATACCCCAACTACGAAGCCGTTATTCCCAAGAACAACCCGAACAAGCTCACCATCGATACGAACGCGCTGCTCGGCTCTATCCGCCGCGTGTCCATTTTCGCGAATAAGACCACGCACCAGGTCCGCCTGAAAATGGCGGGAAGCGAGCTGAACATTT
>DASTSF010000484.1:0-2624 GCA_035760825.1 Bacteroidia bacterium | reverse complement strand
TCCAGCATGATGAGCTTGTCGGATTCCCGTCGTTCGCTCTGGTATTTTTTCAGATCGTCCACAGTCTCCATGATCTCGTGCAGCTCGAAGTCGGCCAGCTTCCAGTTTTGTTCTTTTCCGGCGAACCAGAGTTTTGCGTGGTGCACCTGGATGCCGCTCATGAACTCACCGAAGCCCGGCCTGTAGGTATCGTCCAGCTTTTTCTGAAGGCTGTCGATCTGTTCCTGCAGCGCTGCTGACTTGTCCGGGGGAGAACTGCAGCAAAGGAACAGGAGGAAAGGGACGGCGGCGATGACAGGAAGCAGGTTCTTTTTCATGTGGTTGGAAACATCAAGGCAAATTACACCAGATTTTTGTGAATGAAATCGATCGCCTCTTTTTGCGTGAGCGCTGAAAAATTCCGGTAGCGGTCGTGCACGTCGATGATCTCTTCGATCGCTTTCGCAACCAGCTCCCTGTTCTTCCATTTGCTGAGCGCGGGAATGACAACCGGGAGGCAGTTTTTTTTGTAGCTGATCTGGCCGATCACATGAACGAGCGTGTTTTTCACGCGTGCGGTCGTGTCGAACTGGAGCTCCGCCAGGAGGGGAAGGATCTCCTGCGGGTGCGTACGTCCGCGCAGCTCAATGCCGTGACAGATCTCCCGTCTCACTTCCTTGTCCGGGTGATGCAGGAATTTCTTCGCCCAGGCCAGCACGGGCCGCGGATTTTTCCGGCCGGATTTTTTGATGGAGCCGATCACCGCATTGCGTACGGAATGATGCGGATCGAAAAGCGAGTTGTCGAAGAATTTTTCGACAGCACCGAAGTCTTTCATCGCAATTTCACCGGCTGCATTGACTGCTGTCTGGCGGATGTAAAAATCATCCGATTGCAGCAATTCGCCGAGGAGGCGGATGATTTTTTTCCTCAAAGCGGGATGCGCGGAATAAATCCTTCCGGCAGCTATGTAAGCTGATTTCCTGATGTAGGTATCGCTGTCGGAAAAGTAACGGAGGATTTTCTTTGTCCCGCCTTTTTCGATATCCGCAAGCATTTCCCTGCTGATCTTCTCAACGTGCCTTTTTCGCTCTTCCGCCGAAAGATCGTAGAACGCCATCAGGCCCCGCTCTTTTTCAAGGTGTTCGAAGCGATCCAGAAAAGAACCGTAAAAGCAGAGACGAAAAACGGGAAAATACCGTACAGCGTGTCGCTCACAGAATGGGAATGCCGGTCGACGGCGAGAAACACGGTGGCGCAGAAAGCCAGCGTCAGGAGATAAAGGAATGCCCCGGCGACAGAAACCGGAACAAACAGTATCCCTTTTTTGATGAACCAGGATGTCTTCATGAGTTAAAGTTTGATCTTTTTACGGGAAAAACATGAAGTTTATTGTGAAAGAAGAAAAAAACGGGCCTGTTTTTCAACAAACCCGTTTTCAATAAGAAAGGAAAACACCTCCCGGATGTCCGCCTTTTTATTTTCAGGATACGACCACTTCGGCTTCCTTGTTCTTTACCGATTCGCGGATCTGCAATTCGATGCGCTCCATCAGTTCCGGGTTGTCGTGGAAAAGCTGCTTCACCGAATCGCGGCCCTGGCCAAGTTTGGTGTCTTCGTAGCTGAACCAGCTTCCGCTCTTCTTGATGATGTTATGCTCCACGCCGAGGTCGATGATCTCGCCCACGCGGGAAATGCCTTCTCCGAAAAGAATGTCGAATTCCGCGGTGCGGAAAGGAGGAGCGACTTTGTTCTTCACCACTTTCACGCGTGCGCGGTTGCCCGTGGCGGTTTCGCCTTCCTTGATCTGGCCTGCGCGGCGGATATCGAGACGCACGGAAGCGTAGAACTTCAGCGCGTTTCCGCCGGTCGTCGTTTCCGGGTTGCCGAACATCACGCCGATCTTCTCGCGAAGCTGGTTGATGAAAATACAGCAGCAGCCGGTCTTGCTGATCGTGGCCGTGAGCTTGCGCAGCGCCTGCGACATAAGCCGCGCCTGCAATCCCATTTTGCTTTCGCCCATTTCGCCTTCGATCTCCGCTTTCGGCGTAAGTGCAGCCACGGAGTCGATGACGATAATATCGATGGCGCCGGAACGGATCAGGTTGTCCGCGATCTCGAGCGCCTGCTCCCCGTTGTCCGGCTGGGAAATAAGCAGGCTGTCGATATCCACGCCGAGACGCTGTGCGTAAAAGCGATCGAACGCGTGCTCCGCGTCGATGATGGCCGCAATGCCGCCCTGCTTCTGCGATTCTGCGATCGCATGAATGGCAAGCGTGGTTTTACCGGAAGATTCCGGTCCGTAAATCTCAATGATCCGTCCTTTCGGGAACCCGCCCACGCCGAGCGCGATGTCGAGCGTCAGGGAACCCGTCGGAATAACTTCCATGGTTTCCACAGCGTCGTCGCCGAGCTTCATGATGGTGCCTTTCCCGTATGTTTTCTCAAGCTTGTCTATCGTCAGCTGTAATGCTTTCAGCTTCTCTTTGTTTACTTCCTTGGTTTCTTTTGCTTCTTTGCTCATAGGTCTGATGTTTCTCGTGTACTTACTAATTGGACTGGCATTGATTCACGGACAAAAGTATAGCCAAACCCAATAGGTTCGACAAAAACGCGAAAATATTTATTAACAATACCTAATATCC
>DASTSF010000483.1:0-2761 GCA_035760825.1 Bacteroidia bacterium | reverse complement strand
CATCGAAGGGAAAATGGCAGGCGTCATTTGCTTCGAGGATACGGAAAGAACAAGGAGGTGGGATATTTCGGAAAGACGTTTCGCGCTGTTCATCGCACAGCTGATCGCGCAGGCGATAGAAACGGACCGCAAGCGGAACCTGCGGAAAGATCTGGAGCAGGCGCTCGGGGAAAAGAAAGTGATCCTTGCCGAATTGAATCACCGCGTAAAAAATAATTTTTCGCTGATGGGCGAGATCGTGAAAGCGCAGGAAGAACACGCACGCGATGAGTATCACCGCAACCTGTTCATTGAGACCCGTTCCAGGCTGCACAGTCTTTCCATGATCCACCAGCAGCTGTACAGGTCGGAATCGACGGGCTCGGTCAATTTTCGCGATTTTCTCCTCGATCTTGCTGCGCAATTCAGGAATACATTTTCGGGGAACAACCTGGAAATTTCAACGCTGCTTCAGAACGTCTCACTGCCCGTTACGAAAGCCGCCCTGGCAGGACTCCTCGTGGATGAGATGCTTTCGGTCATTTGCAAGAAGATCATCCCGGGAAAGGAGCGGAGAATGATCATCATACAGCTGAACACGATCGGCAACCTCGTCAACATCCGGGTAAGATCCGACCAGCCGGGCATACGGACGGATGAGAACGAGATCATGAAAGCGTTATTGCTGAAGATGGATGCCGAATGCACTACCGGGACAGATGAAGGCAGCTATTACGCGGTGAGCTTCCCCCTGAATCAGATTTATTAGAACCGGCGAAGCTTATTAATATCCTTCTAATTTTCGCCTTGGTATTCCCCCCTATTTTAGTTATGGCATTAAATGCATGTAACCAGAATTCAGGGCATGAAAAAAACACTACTCCTCTCCCAGGTTGTGCTTACCCTCTTCGTGTTTTCAGCGAAGGCTTTCGGACAGGCTTCGGCTTGTCCTGCTGTAACGACCGGAACAGTCGCTCCCGTTTGTTCAGGGCAGTGCGTGAACCTTAGCGCTACGGTGCAGGGAACACTGCAGACAAACACCTACACGGTTTCCAGCATTCCGTACAGTCCCTATTCCTATACCACGGGAACCGCGGTGCTTGTCAACATCGACGACGTCTGGACGCCGGTGATCAATATGCCGTTCTGCTTTGAATTTTTCGGGAACACCTACAACCAGCTGGTCATCGGATCGAACGGGCTCATTTCGTTCAACACTGCCTACGCCAACGCATTCTGCCAATGGTCGTATACCGCGCCGATTCCTACCAATACGGAACCGATGAATACGATCATGGCGCCGTATCATGACATCGATCCTTCCATTGGTTCAACTTCGGACACGCGTTACCAGGTTTATGGCACGGCACCCTGCAGGGAGTTCGTGATCAGCTGGTATCACGTTCCCATGTTCAGCGCCGCCTGCAACTCGATGCTTGCCACGCAGCAGATCGTTCTGCATGAAAGCACGAACATCATTGATATTTACATTGAGAACAAACCTCTCTGCGCTGGATGGAACGGAGGGCGCGCCACGGAAGGAATTCAGAATGCAACGGGAACTGTTGCCTTTTTTGTTCCCGGCCGTAATGCGTCGCAATGGTCCGTTACGAACGACGGGTATCGTTTCATGCCTGCGGGAACTCCCAACTATTCGTTGCAATGGACAGGACCCAGCGGCGTTGTCGGAACAACAGCAACAGTTAACGTTTGCCCCACGACCACCACAACTTATACCTGCACGGTCACGAACACTTCCTGTTCCGGGCCCATTGTTGTTTCTGCAACGGAAACGGTCACGGTCAGCAGCGGCATCACCACAAGCGGAACGCAGAATAACGTAACATGTAACGGAAGCTGCAACGGTTCCGCCACAACCAATATCGTTTCGGGGACAGGGCCATTTACGTATGTGTGGTCCCCCGCGCCGGGCGGGGGGCAGGGAACAGGTACGGCTACGGGTTTGTGTGCTGGCACATACTCGTGCACTGTTTCAAATCCGACCGGCTGCTCGACGACGCAGGTATTCACGATCACGCAACCGCCTGTAATTACTGCCACGCAGTCGCAGGTGAATGTTACATGTAATGGTTCCTGTAATGGAAGTGCAACGGTAAATGCAGCAGGTGGAAACGGAACATACTCGTACAACTGGTCTCCCGCTCCCGGCGGTGGACAGGGAACACCCACCGCGACGGGCTTATGCGCTGGAACGTATACCTGTACGATATCCAGTCCGGCCGGCTGTTCTATCACGAAAATATTTACGATCACGCAGCCGCCTGCGATCACCGCTACGCAATCGCAGGTGAATGTGAATTGCAACGGCTCCTGCAATGGCAGCGCAACAGTGAATCCTTCCGGCGGATCGGGATCGTTTACGTACACATGGTCGCCTGCACCGGGCGGCGGACAGGGAACAGGCAACGCGACGGGTTTGTGTGCGGGAACGTACACATGCACGATCGCTGACGCCACTGCACCCGGCTGTTCCATCACGAAAATATTTACGATCACGCAGCCGTCTGCGATCACCGCTACGCAATCGCAGGTGAATGTGAATTGCAATGGTTCATGCAATGGCAGCGCGACAGTGAATCCTTCCGGCGGATCCGGATCATTTACGTACACATGGTCGCCCGCGCCGGGCGGTGGACAGGGAACGGGCAACGCGACAGGTTTGTGTGCGGGAACGTACACATGCACAATCGCTGACGCTGCTGCACCGGGCTGTTCCATCACGAAAATATTTACGATCACGCAGCCGCCTGCGATCACCGCT
>DASTSF010000482.1:0-7760 GCA_035760825.1 Bacteroidia bacterium | reverse complement strand
GCTGAATGTCGTGACGATCTCCGCGGGAACGATAGAAGCGTCCGATGAAAAAAGAACAACGGTGCTCAAGCCGCTCGACATTGTTACCACGGCAGGCGCTTCGGGCGATATTTACGGCGCGCTGCAGACGCTGCCCGGGACTTCACGCGTGGGCGACCAGGGCGGATTGTTTGTCCGCGGCGGAACAGGCGCGGAAACAAAAACCGTCATCGACGGACTGAACGTAAACAATCCTTTCTTCTCTGCCGTTCCCGACGTCGCGGCCCGCGGACGGTTTTCTCCGTTTCTTTTTAAAGGCACGGTTTTCAGCACGGGCGGCTATTCTGCGCAATACGGCCAGGCGCTTTCTTCCGTGCTGGTGCTTGAAACGCAGGACCTCCCCGACCAGTCTTCCTCCACGCTGGGAATTTCTTCCGTCGGCATCGGCGGCGGGCACAATCACCTCTGGGAGAAAAAAGGACTTTCCGCCGGCTTCGATCTCGATTACACGAATCTCGGTCCGTATTTCGCGATGAACCCGCAGGTGCAGAAATACACGCGCATCCCGCAGTTCTGGGGAGGCTCGGCCAACTTCCGCAAAAAGACCGGTGAAAAGGGAATGCTGAAATTCTACGGCTATTTCAATTACAGCGATCTCGCGCTTACACACAACGACATCGACAGCACGAACGGATACCAGTCGCCTTTCGACCTGCACAACCTGGATTCCTACAACAACCTCAGCTGGCGGCAATACATCGGCACGAAATGGCGGCTCGACATGGCGGGTTCCTGGAGCTACAACCTCGACAGGATCATCAGCGACGCCGACACAATCCGCACGCAGGATGTGATCAGCCAGGGAAAAGTAATGCTGACACGCTATTTCATGGAACGCAACCAGCTGCGCGTGGGAAGCGAATACCAGTACATCACCGAAGACGGGCAGTACGACAGCTACAAAAATTTCTTCTGCGATAATTTTGTTTCGGCTTTTGCGGAGACGGATATTTTCCTCGGCACGCGCTTTGTCGCCCGCATCGGCGGACGCGTGGAGAACAGCTCGCTGCTGGCGAAAACAAATGTCGCTCCCCGTGTTTCCCTTGCCATGAAAACAGGCGAACACAGCCAGGCCAGCGTCGCCTACGGCGATTTCTACCAGAAACCCGAACGCGACCAGCTCTATGTCGATCACAACGTCGGCTACCAGAAAGCGACGCACTACATCCTCAGCTTCCAGCATGTCGACGACAGCGTTACGCTCCGCATCGAGGCCTATTACAAAACGTACGAGGACCTGCTGAAAACCGTTCCGTCTTATTCCAACACCGGCGACGGTTATGCACGCGGCATCGATGTTTTTTTCCGCGACAAAAAAACTTTCCGCAACGTCGATTACTGGATCAGCTACACGTACCTCGACACGAAAAGAAATTACCTCGACTATCCGTACTCCGTCATGCCCACGTTCGCTTCCCCGCACAACGCATCGCTCGTGGTGAAAAAATTCTTTCCGAAGATCATGACCTCTGTAGGATTCAGCTATTTCTATTCGGCGGGACGGCCGTATTTCAACCCGAACAATCCTGTTTTCCTCGGCGACCGCACGTACGATTACCACGACATCAATCTCAACGCAAGCTACCTTACGCACATCGGGAAAGCGTTCACCGTGCTCGTCATTTCGGTGACGAACGTAACCGGCTTCAACCAGGTGTACGGTTACCGCTATTCCTACGACGGCACGCGCCGCGAAGCGATTGCGCCGCCCTCCAAACGTTCCATCTTCCTCGGTATGTTCATGAGCTTCGGACAGGACAGATCGAAAGACGTCATCAACAACAACAATTGATCCCGCTAAAATTTTATTCACCCGCCATGAAAAACATGCTCTTCATTTCCGCGCTCTTCGTCTCTGCCTTTTCATTTGCACAGACCGCCGACAGCACATACGGCATGCCGCCGAAATTTTTCGAAGCGATGAAAAAGAACGTCGCTGTGCTCGATACCGCTACCGTGAAGTCCACTTTCCAGCAATCGTACAATTCCTTCGATCGCCTCAATAACGCTGAAAAAAGCCAGTGGCTGCCTTCGTATTACATGGCGTATTGCCTCCTCGTGGAATCCTACATGGACGAAACATCGAAAACGGATGATTACTGCGACCAGGCTTCACATCTCCTCGATCATGCGGATTCCATCAGCCCGAACAATTCTGAAATACTCGTGCTTCGTTCCATGTGCGCTTCTGCGCGTATCCGTGTGAACCCGATGACGCGCGGCGGGAAATACGGGAAAGAGTCGGGACAATGGCTCGACAAAGCACAGCAGGCGGATTCCACCAATCCGCGGATCGCTTACCTGCGCGGAACCGGATTGCTCTATACGCCCCCGGCTTTCGGCGGTGGAAAAGACAAAGCGAAACCGGTTCTCCAGGATGCGCTGAAAAAATTCGACGCGTTCAGGCCCGCAAGTCCTGTTCATCCGAACTGGGGCCGGAAGCAGGCGGAAATGATGCTCGCGCAGTGCGATCAGAAATAGACCGCTGCGCGAAAAATAAAGTCTAAGGAAACCTGTTTTGTTCGGAATGTTTTGAAGAAAAACAGCGGACGCTCTTGAAAAAAAGTCGTCCGGCGTTACTTATTCCCCGAGCTCCCCGTTCAGCTTTTCCCATTCCGCCATTTTTTCCTCCAGCTTTTTCTTCATCGCCTCGTAGCGGGGAAAAATTTCTTTGTCACTGACAACAGATTGGTATTTCTCCGGGTCCATCAGCTGGTGATCGACTTCCGCGATCTGTTTTTCCAGCTCCCCGATCTCTGCTTCGGTTTTTGAAATGCGGTTCTTCAGCTGACCGATGGCTTTCTGCTTTTTCCGGTATTCTTCGTTGTCGGCCTGGGGATTTTCTTCCGCAGGCGATTTTGTCTCCTGCTTTTTTTCTTTCAGCTCGAGCTCGGCGAAATTTTCAATCTTCCGGGACCGCAGAAATTCATAAACGTCCCCGATATGCTGCTTCACATTGCCGCCGCGGAATTCAAAAACTTTTGACGTCAGTCCCTGCAGGAAATCACGGTCGTGCGAAACCACCACGAGCGTCCCGTCGAATTTCAGCAGCGCCTGTTTCAGCACATCTTTCGATCGCATATCGAGGTGGTTCGTCGGTTCGTCGAGCACGAGAAAATTATGCGGTTTCAGCAGCAACCGGCAAAGCGCAAGACGCGTACGTTCTCCGCCGGAAAGCACTTTCACTTTTTTATCAATATCGTCCCCGCTGAACAGGAACGAACCGAGCAGGCCTCTCACCTGTTTCCGCACATCGCCCACTGCCAGCTCGTCGATCGTATCGAAAACGGTTTTGTCCGGATCGAGCATGTCGGCATCATCCTGCGCGAAATAACCCATGCTCACGCTGAAGCCGGTCTTCACTTCGCCGCCTGTCGCTTTCTCCCCGTTGATCATGCGGATCATCGTTGATTTTCCTTCGCCGTTCCTTCCGACGAAAGCAACACGGTCTTCCCGTTCGATCTCGAAATCGACATTGGAAAAGATCGTTTTATCGCCGTATGCTTTTGTCGCTGCCTTCGCTTCCACCACCACTTTTCCCGAACGCGGTGCAGGCGGAAAACGGAAACGGATCGCTGTATTGTCCTCGTCATCCACTTCGATCACTTCGATCTTGTCCAGCTTCTTGATCAGGGATTGCGCAAAGGAAGCCTTGTTCGCTTTCGCCCGGTATTTGTCGATCAGCTGCTCTGTTTTGTCAATGAATTTCTGCTGGTTCTTCGCTGCGGCCATCTGCGTATCCCGGCGTTCCTTGCGCAGCTCCAGGTACCGCGAATAGTTCGCGCGGTAATCGTGGATCTTTCCCAGCGAGATTTCGATCGTGCGCGTGGTGAGGTTGTCGAGGAACGCTTTATCGTGGGAAACGATAACGACGGCGCCGTAATAATCCACGAGAAAATTTTCGAGCCACTGGATCGATTCGATGTCGAGGTGGTTCGTCGGCTCGTCAAGGAGAAGCACGTTCGGTTTGCGCAGGAGAATTTTTGCCAGCTCGATCCGCATTCTCCATCCCCCGCTGAATTCATCCGTCAGCCGCGTGAAATCTTTCCGCTCGAAGCCCAGCCCCATCAACGTCCGTTCGATCTGCACATTGATCTCGCCACCGTCCAGCACATGCAGCCGCTCATTCGAATCGTTGAGCTGCTGGATAAGGTCCATGTATTCATCCGATTCGTAATCGGTGCGTATCGTCAGCTGCTCACCGATGTGCGCGATCTTTTCCTCGAGCGCGCGTATCTCGGAAAAAGCGGTTGCGGTTTCATCGAAAACCGTTTTGCCAAGACTTGCGGCCATGTCCTGCTTCAGGTAGCCCACTGTGCATTCACGCGGAATGGCGATATCCCCGCTCGTCGGGCGCTGCTCCCCGGCGATGATCTTCATCAGCGTGGATTTTCCCGCCCCGTTCTTCCCCGCCAGCCCTATGCGGTCGCGCGGGTTGATAAGGAAGGAGATCCCGTCGTACAGCGTAAAACCGCCGAAACTCACCGTTACATTGTTCACTGAAATCATGCGGGCGCAAAGGTACGGCAATAACAGCCTTTTCCGGAGGAAGCTATCTCATTTTTCCCTGTATTAAGGGTTCCTTAACAGGTTCAAATTCATTCACCGGCTTCCCGGTTTAGTCGGCTGTTATTTCTACTTTTATTCCTCTTTTAGCCAATGCGCAATAACGTCCTTACCGGAATTTTCATCTTCTTCAGCCTCGTGGCGCTGGTGGCGCTCGGGTGGATGTTCTGGTTTCTCCGGACCGTTTTCCTGTATATGATCATTGCTGCGGTGCTTACGGTAATGACGCGTCCGCTCGGAAATCTCATTGACAAAATACGCTTCCGTAAAAAAAAGGTCCCGCGGGGAATACGTTCCTTCCTTATCCTCATCAGCATTTACCTCGTCCTGTTCGGGTTCGTCTCCATTTTCATTCCGCTGATCACGAACGAAGCGAATATCCTGTCGAACGTCAGCAGCAAACAGTTGTCGCAGGCCCTTCACGAACCGATCCGGCAGGTGCAGGATGTATTCGCCAGCTACCAGCAGTCCAGCGGCGATACGCAGTCGCTCGACCAGTCCATACAGAAAGTGACGGGTGAAATGCTGAACGCCGCGCAGGTTTCTTCCATTGCCAATACGGTCGCATCGATCCTCGGGAACGCCATTGTCGCCTTACTCGCCATCTCTTTCTTCACGTTCTTTTTCGTCAAGGACGGGCCCGTCATTTTCGAAACGCTGCTGCTGCTCGTTCCGCCGAAACATATACAGGCGATCCGCAACATTTCGGATAATTCGCAGGTGATGCTTTCGAAATATTTCACCGGCGTTCTCCTCGACATCGTTTTCGTCACCACGTTCGTTTCTTCCGGTCTTGCCATTCTCGGCGTCCCGAACCCACTGATCATCGGCTTTTTCGCCGGGATCATGAACATCATTCCGTACGTCGGGCCGCTCATCGGCGGGGCGTTCGCCGTGGTGATCGGTATTTCCGCCAACCTTGATCTCGATTTTTACAACGGGCTTCTTCCGCTCGCCGAAAAAATAATTCTTGTGTTTGTTTTGATGAATGTGACGGACGCTTTCCTCGTAC
Source organism: Bacteroidia bacterium (assembly GCA_035760825.1). Lineage (GTDB taxonomy): Bacteria > Bacteroidota > Bacteroidia > Palsa-965 > Palsa-965. Next base: position 2,143 of record DASTSF010000482.1, on the reverse strand, counting down.
AGCCGTTCATTTTCAGCAAGCGTGTGAAAGCGCACCCGCTGGAAATTTTCACCGTCGTGCTGATGGCCGGGAAAATAGCCGGCATCGGCGGAATGGTCGTGGCGGTTCCCACGTATACGATCCTGCGGATCGTGGCGCGCGAATTCTTCAGCAAGTACAGGTTCGTGCAGCGCATTACGAATGATCTCGAAAAATCGACTGCAAAAAAAACAGGAATATGATCAAGAAAGAAACTCTCGGCTTCCTTTCCCGGTTGAAGAAAAACAACAACCGCGACTGGTTCGAAAAGAATAAGCAGCTTTATCTCGACGCGAAAGAGAACGTAGAAAATACGGTGGAAGAAATTATCGCCGAAGTACGGAAGATCGACAGGCGCATTCCGGCAGAACTGTCGGCACGCAAATGCATGTTCCGCATTTACCGCGATATCCGCTTCTCGAAAGACAAACGTCCTTACAAAACGAATATGGGCGCGATGATCAATCCCGGCGGAAAAATGGCGTCGGTGCCCGGCTACTACATTCACTTCGAACCGGGAAGAACATTCCTTGCCGGCGGAATATATATGCCCGGACCTGCAGAGCTCGCAAAGATCCGCCAGGAGATCGATTACAATTTCAGGGATTTCAAAAAGATCGTGTCGGATAAATCGTTCAAAAAATATTTTGGGGAACTCGACCAGGACGACAAGCTCGTCACCACGCCCAAAGGTTATGCAAAAGATCACCCGGCGATCGAATTCCTGAAGCTGAAAAGCTTCATCGTCGTCGCGGAGATCAGTGAAAAAGACACGCTTTCAAAGAACTTTGCCAAAACAGTGGCGCCTGTCTTCAAAGCCATGCAGCCCCTGCATAAATTTCTCCAGCAGGCCGTCGACTGAAAATGGATTCTGTTCCCGCGTTCGAACGCAACGCTCAAAAAAAAATCCGGGATGCTCTCCCGGATTTTCTTTTTTTAACATGGCGCGACTTTAATAGTGCCACAGGTCGCTTTCGAAATCCATTATTCCTTCCTTGATATGCTCTGATTCCAGCAACGCGTCGAGACCCGTTGCGTACTCCGGGATGGAGCGGTCATACACGTTCGATTCTTTACGAATGTAACTGCTGAAAAAACGTTTCTGGAACATGTCGTCGTATGTCAGGCGCTGTGAGAAATTCTGACCGAGAAAGACTTCCTGCTTTGCAATGATGGGACGCAGTTCGGGGAAATACACCCAGAACAACGGCTTATAACCGAGGATTTCGCCCGTGGTCGGATCCTTCTTCGTCGCCAGCGGGCATATTCCGAGTATCCGCACGTCCATCACGGAACGCTCCTTGTCGAAGAACCAGTCTTCCTTCAGCCAGTACGCCATTACGTCCGTGCTGTTGATCTCTTCCGGGATCGTGTCTTTTTTGTACGTGCCCGGGTTCAGCGGATCCTCCACGTCGATGATGCTGACGCTGACGAGAAGATCTTTCACCTGCTGCATAGACATTTTCACTTTGAACTCATCGTCCATTGCAGGATTGTCGTACGCGGTCAGGCAGCCGTGCATCACTGCGCCCTTGATGATATCGAAAAGACTGGCGAGACCGTTGTGCGGCTTCTCCGGGAAATAATACGGGAAATTCATCTTCTCGCGAAGATCGATCGTGCGCCAGATGCGTTTCGACCACATGACGTCGGCTTCCCGCACATACGGGTACGGAACAGGCTGGCGCGTCAGGCTGGCGCCATGCGCACCGGGCCCGATGATCATCGATGCTTCCTGCGGAGCGCACGGGTTGAACGATTGCGCGTGCACTCTTGCAAAAAGAAAGAGCGCTATGAACAGAAAGAGAACTTTAAGCGCAACAGACAGTTCATTTCCTGCCGTACGCACGATTGCCACAACAGTATTTTTCTTTTTTCCGGGGTAAAACATGACAGCCTCCTTTGCTTTTTTTAGTCAGGTGTAGTGAGGTAGATTTATTCATCCCGGTTGGTTCTGTCTACTAATAACGAAGAACCGGGGCAATTATTTTTCTGAATTTCATTGGGAAAAAAGGTCCCGGCCGGGGTTCAGCCGGAAACCGTCCGCAAAAGCACGACCTACAGATGCCAGACATCGTGCTCCATCCGGAAAATATCGTCCTTCACGCGCTCCGATTCGAGCAGC
>DASTSF010000481.1:0-8240 GCA_035760825.1 Bacteroidia bacterium | reverse complement strand
GCATCTTTGCACAGATATGGGAACAGCCACAAAACAGCTCACGATTCTTATTACTCGACGAGCCATTCACTTATCTCGATCTCGGGCAACAATATCTTTTTGCCGAACAACTGCGCCTGTTTACAGGTGAGAAAACCGTAACGGTGCTCGTCATGCACGATCTCCAGCTGGCTATGCAGGTTGCAGATCATATTTATGTCATTCACGAAGGGGAATTGATCGCTGATGGAAATCCGCACCACATTATCACTCAAAAGCTCCTGGAGGATGTTTACGGGATAAAAGCAGAAATTGCAGAAGTTGACGGAAGAAAAATAATTCTTGTACAAAAGTCATCAGAGGCTCCAGTAGGATAGCTTCTTTATCTTCCCCCGGTACAGCCCTTTTACATCGGCGAGCACGCCGTGTTTTGTCATGATGCCGGCGAAGAAATTTTCATCGAGGTTTTTGTATTCCTTGTGGTTCACTGCGACGATCACGCCGTCGTAACCTTTGCCGATCCTGTTCAGCCCGAAGCCGTATTCATGTTTCAGCTCATCGCTGTCGGCATGCGGATCGGCCACTTCCACTTCCACGCCGAAAGATTTCAATTCCTTCACGATGTCGGCGACTTTCGAGTTGCGGATGTCGCTCACGTCTTCCTTGAATGTCGCGCCCATCACGAGCACTTTCGACTGCGCGATGTTCTTTCCTTCGGCGATGATCTTCTTCACGGTCGTTTTCGCTACGTAAAATCCCATCGAATCGTTCACGTAACGTCCCGAATTGATGACGCGGGAATGATAGCCGAGCGATTCCGCTTTGTGCGTGAGGTAATACGGATCGACGCCGATGCAGTGGCCGCCCACGAGTCCCGGTGAGAATTTCAGGAAGTTCCATTTCGTTCCCGCAGCCGCGAGCACGTCGTACGTGTTGATGCCCATCTTGCTGAAGATGAGCGAAAGCTCGTTCATGAGCGCGATGTTCACATCACGCTGCGTGTTCTCGATGATCTTCGCCGCTTCCGCCACCTTGATCGAAGGTGCGCGGTGCGTGCCGGGCTCCACGATGATCTCGTACACTTTCGCGATCTCGTCCAGGCTTTCGTCGTCGCAGCCGGAAACGACCTTCAGGATCTTCGTGATCGTATGTTCCTTGTCGCCGGGATTGATACGCTCGGGCGAGTAGCCGACCTTGAAATCTTTCCTGAATTTCAGTCCTGATTCTTTTTCGAGAACGGGAATGCAGTCTTCCTCCGTGCAGCCGGGATATACGGTCGATTCGAACACGACGTAATCACCTTTTTTCAGCACTTTTCCCACCGACGCCGACGCGCCGAGCAGCGGTTTCAGGTCGGGCAGGTTCCGCTCGTCGATCGGCGTGGGGACAGCGACGACGAAGAATTTCGCTTCGCGCAGCTTGTCGAGCGAAGCCGTGAATTCAATGTCGCAGCCTTTGAACGCGTCCGCCGAAAGCTCGTTGCTCGGATCGATGCCTTTCTTCATCATCGCGACGCGTTTTTCGTTGATGTCGAAACCGATCACCTTCACTTTTTTTGCGAATGCAAGCGCTATCGGCAGCCCGACGTAACCGAGACCGATGACGGCGATTTTCTCTTTCCTGTCGATTATGTTTTTGTAGATGCTCATCTCGTTTGTGCTCAAATTTATAACTGGATGCTTTTTGCCGGTGGTTGTTTGTTGTTTTGCTGCCGGGAAACGTTCAGGATTTCCTGTCCGGTTTTCTCAGCGAATAGATCCGCTCGATGATATCGACGACTTTCATTCCTTCCAGCGCATTGGTGGAGATGCTGGTTTTTCCCGAGAGCGTGTCGATGACGTTGCTGATCACGTAATGGTGGTTGTTCGCCGAGCCTTTGTATGCGCCGTAGTCGTTCGCGGGCGCCGTTTCTTCCAGCGAAGGCATGACGTAATCCCTGATGTGGCAGTATTCCACTTTGTCCATGTATTGTCCGCCCACTTTCAGGCTTCCCCTGCTGCCGACCACCGTGATGCTGCTTTCGAGGTTTTTGTCCCACACCGCGGTGGAATAGTTGATGCACCCGATTCCGCCGTTGAGGAAACGGAAATTGACAAAGCCGGAATCTTCAAAGTCGGTGAGATCGCGGTGCGTGAAGTCGGCGAACTTCGCCTGTATTTCAGTGATGTCGCCGAAGAGCCAGTACAGCAGGTCGATCCAGTGCGAGAACTGCGTGAACAGCGTTCCGCCGTCGAGCTCCTGCGTTCCTTTCCACGTGTTTTTTTTGTAATAACGTTCGTCGCGGTTCCAGTAGCAGTTAAGCTGCACGAGAAAGATGTCGCCGATTATTTTTTTCTCCACCACTTCCTTCAGCCACACGGAAGGGGGTGAATACCGGTTCTGCATCACGCAGAAAACCTGGCGTCCGGCGGAAAGTGCTTTGTGCAGCAGCAGCTCGCAGTCGCTGCGGTGGAGCGCCATCGGTTTTTCCACCACGACGTGCTTCCCGTTTTCGAGCGCCACCATGGCCTGCCGTGCGTGCAGCCCGTTCGGCGTGCAGATGGTCACCACCTCGGCTTCCGGGTGCGCTTTCAGCATTTCGACTTCCGATGCGTAATACGGTTCCGCGATCTTTTCGTTGCCTGTTTTTTCTTTCGGGAGAATATCACACACGGCCACCAGCTCTGCGTCCGGGTTCCTGCGTACCATTTCCGCGTGCCGCTTGCCGATATGTCCCTGGCCGATGATGGCGAATTTTATCATTCAATTCAGAAGTTGGAAAGTTGAAATCATTCAGTTGGAAAGTTGGAAAGTGCAGCGATGAATGCTGCTTCCGGATCAGCTTTCTGTTTTCCCGGTTTTATGCACCGCCCCGTTTTTTAGTTCGTATTCCTGTTTCGACTCCGGGCAAACCGCGATGCCGTCCCTGCTGAAATTCAGCTTGTGGCCATATTCGCTCATCCACCCTGTTTGCTTCGCGGGATTTCCCACGACGAGCGCGTAGGCGGGAACGTTTTTCGTGACCACGGCGCCGGCACCGATGAACGCATATTCGCCGATATCATGCCCGCACACGATGGTCGCGTTCGCGCCGATGGTCGCGCCTTTTCCCACGTGGGTCTTTGCGTACTGCGAGCGCCGGTTCACCGCGCTGCGCGGGTTGGTGACGTTCGTGAACACGCAGGACGGGCCGAGAAAAACATCGTCGCCGCATGTGACGCCGGTATACAGCGAAACGTTGTTCTGCACTTTTACGTTTTTTCCGAGCACGACTTCCGGCGAGATCACCACGTTCTGCCCTATGTTGCAGCCTTCGCCGATCACGCAGTTCGGCATGATGTGCGAGAAGTGCCAGATCTTCGTCCCTTGTCCGATCGTACAACCTTCGTCGATGACGGCGCTCGGGTGGGCGAAATAGGTGTTTTCCATAAGGAGAAAAGAGGCACTAAGATAACCAATCGGAAAACACCTGTGCCGTGTTTTTCAGTGAATACCCGGGGACGAAAGGCAGGCAATGGTTCCCGGCCGTTTTTTCAGTATGTGCGTTGGTTTTTACGCAGCGGATCAGGGAAAATAACAAGCTGCGCGGATCCCCGGTACGAGGCACCCAAACCCGGGACCGCTGACCGGACTTATTTTCCCGTGCGGTCTTTCAGGTCGTCCGCGCCTGTTTTGGATTGCGCTTTGCGCGTCGCTTTGGAATTTCCGAACGAGTAACGCACGCGCAGGTACACACGCGGGGAATCGGGGCGGAACTCGACGTATGCGTCCTGGTTCTGGAAATTGATCGTCGCGTGCATTCCCGTCGTGCGGAAAAGATCCTGTACCGTGAGGTTGAACTGCAGCTGCCGGTTGAGCATTGTTTTGGAAATTCCTCCGCCCACGCCGCCTCTCGCTTTCATACGGAAAATTCCGTACGTGCCGGGGGAATTATACCAGCCCCAGAGCTGCAGCTTCCATTCCTGCGGCAGGCGGAACGTGAGGTTCGAGGAGCCGTTGAACATCCAGCTTTTGTTGTCGACCAGCGTGCCGAAGAGATCCGATTTGTACTGGTTGTACGAAAGATTAAGATCGTTCTCCATCATGAACCATTTCCCGATCGGTACAGGACATGAAACGCCGAAATAACCGCTGTACACGTTATCGAGGTTCACCGTTGTTTTGTAGCCGATCGCGGTGGAATCCACCTGCTGCGTAACGTCCGTCATGGCGAATTTCGTGCGGCTTCCGCCAAGGGTGACAAACAGCGCATCGAGGTACGAATAGGTGAACTCCGCATTGTCCGCGATCTCCGGCTGCAGGAACGGGTTTCCTTTTTCGTACGTGTATTTGTCGAGATAGGAAGTGAACGGGTTCAGGTCCTGGTACGAAGGCCGGTTGATGCGGTGCGAATACGTGTAGTTGAGCGAATTTTTATCGTCCAGCTTTTCGAGAATGAAAACGCTGGGGAAAAGCTGTGCATACGTGCGGTGCAGGTGCTCGCCCGTTGTCGGTGAATTGCCGTCGGAGATCGTCTGTTCCGCGCGCAGTCCGGCTTCGAACTGCCACCTTCCGAAATCGGCGTAGCCGTTGACGTAAGCGGCATTGATCTGTTCCCTGTAAATGAAGCGGTTCGATTTCGTGGTGTCGTTGAACCAGCTGGAACTGCTGTCGAGCAGGTCGAAATGAAGGTCATTGTACGTCTGCACGTAGCTACTCTTCAGCCCGGTTTCCATCTTGTATTTCCTGCCGAACGGGTTCGAGTAATCCACCTGTCCCACGAAAATGCGGATGTCGCTGTAGGAAATGTTGCGCTGGAATTCTTCCGGGGCGATGTGGTTCCCGAAATTGTCGTAGTAATTCAGGTCAAAATCATTGTGCGACCCGATCTGGTAGGCGAGATAATCGGCGCTTGCGGAAAGCTCTTTGCCCAGCGTGTCGTATTTCTGCGAAAAATAAAGGTTCGCCGCCCCGTTGTTGTAAAAGCTTTTTTCGTGGTTCACCTGGTAGAGCAGGGAAGAGGTGTCGCTTCCGGCGACCGAGATCACGGTGCTGTTCTGCGTGTAATCTTTTTCCCCGGCCAGCGCCGCATCGATGCGCCCGCCCCAGGTGATGTTGTGCTTCGCATAAAAATCGACGCCGAGCGAAACGCGGTGGCCCAGGGGAACGTTGCCCGAAAACGAATGCTGGTTGAAATTCGTGGTGATGCCGTCGTACGGTACGTTCCGGTTGATGTTGAAATTATTGGCGTTGTTGCTGTTCGCGAAAAAATATTTTCCGTACACGTTGAATTTTTCTTTCGCGTAATTGAAGTCGGCGCCGAATTCATAACGTGTGTAAAATCCCTGCCCGATGCCGGGACGTATTGTTCCGTTGAGTCCCTGCTGCGATCCTTTTCGCGTGATGACGTTGATGATGCCGCCGCTGCCTTCCGCATCGTATTTCGCCGAAGGGTTGCTGATGATCTCCACCTGCACGACGTCCGCCGCGGAAATATTCTGCAGGTAGCTCACGAGCTGGTCGCCGGACAGGTAGGTATTGCGCCCGTCGATGTAAACTTTCACGCCTGATTTTCCGCGCAGGGAAATATTGTTGTTGTTGTCCACGCTTACGCCGGGCGCGGTGGTGACAAGGTCCCACGCTGTTCCCGTAATGCGCACGGGACTGTTCTCGACGTTCATGATCAGCTTGTCGGGCTTCTGGATATAAAGCGGCTGTATGTCGGAGATCGTCACGGCGTCGAGCTCTTTCGAAGCCTGCAGGACAATGTCGTTCACGGTGAGGTCCTGCCCGTCGGTAACGTCGAACGGTCCGTTCCACGTTTTGGTGTAACCGGTGAAGGAAGCGCAGACGAGGTATTTTCCGGCGGCAGCGTCGAATGAGAACGCGCCGTCCTGGTCGGTTACGGCTCCTTTTACGAGCGAGGAATCCTGCGCGCGCAGGAGCGTCACGACAACGAATTCCATCGGCTTGTTTTCTGCATCGGTCACCTTTCCTTTCACGGAAGAGGCGGACAAAAATTGCGGAAAAAGAAAAAGCAGGAAGAGCGGGAGAAAGCGCATGTGCGGCGTTTGCATTAAAGACGCGTAAAGTTCGGAGTTTATTTTGACGGGCAATAAAGATTTACCTGCGCTGCGTTAATCTGCGTTATGGAAGACAGGCCGGAAATAATTTTTGCTCCCCGGCTGATGCCGTCCCCCATCGCGGGTGCGGCTGTCCCTGCATTCGCGCTGCATCTCCGTTGCCGGGAGCGGTGAGCAGCGGGGCTGCATTTTCAGTCGGCCTCACGCGCTAATTCCTGAATTCGTATTTTTACCCTTCTCACCTGATCATTATGGCCCGTATTCTCATTATTGACGACGAAAAAAGCATTCGCCGTACCCTGCGTGAAATCCTTGAATATGAAAATTTCAAAGTGGAGGAAGCGGCGGACGGCGTGGAAGGACTTGCGTTCGCGCAGAAGGAAAAATTCGACATCATTCTCTGCGATATCAAAATGCCGAAGATGGACGGAATGGAAGCGCTCGACAAGCTGATGGAAGCTGCCGTCGATGCACCGGTCATCATGATCTCCGGTCACGGGAACATTGAAACGGCCGTGGAAGCAGTGAAAAAGGGCGCGTACGATTTTATCCAGAAGCCGCTCGACCTGAACCGCCTGCTCGTCACCGTGCGCAATGCGCTGGACAAATCGAAGCTCGTCACCGAAACGAAAACGCTGAAGAAGAAGATCAGCAAAACGTTCGACATGATCGGCGAATCGGAAGCGATCACGAAGATCAAGGACATGATCGATAAGGTCGCGCCCACGGACGCACGCGTGCTCATCACGGGCGAGAACGGAACGGGAAAAGAGCTGGTCGCGCGATGGCTGCACGAAAAGAGCCAGCGCGCCGGCGGACCGATGATCGAAGTGAACTGCGCGGCCATTCCGTCGGAGCTCATTGAATCGGAATTGTTCGGTCATGAAAAAGGTGCGTTCACCTCGGCAGTTGCGCAACGGAAGGGGAAATTCGAGCTCGCCGAAGGCGGCACCATTTTCCTCGACGAGATCGGCGATATGAGCCTGAGCGCCCAGGCGAAAGTGCTGCGTGCGCTCCAGGAAAACAAGATCACGCGCGTGGGCGGCGACAAGGAAATAAAAGTCAACGTGCGTGTGCTCGCCGCGACGAACAAAGACCTCAAAAAAGAAATCCTCAAGGGAAATTTCCGCGAGGATTTGTATCACCGTCTCAGCGTTATTCTCATCCACGTTCCTTCGCTGAACGAGCGGAAAGATGACATTCCCCTGCTGGCGGACCATTTCCTGAAGCAGCTGAATGAAGAGAACGGCATGCCGCTGAAGACCGTTACGAAGGAAGCGATCCGGGAACTGCAAAAGATCAACTGGACGGGCAATATCCGCGAGTTCCGCAACGTCATCGAACGTCTCGTCATTCTCGCCGACAAAACCATCACCGACAAAGACGTGGTGGCGTACGCGAAACCGAAAGAATAGCGGATACGCGTTACGGCTTTCCCGGGATGTGCGCGAATGTTCTGCGCGTTACCCCGTGTTATTTCTTCGCAAACAGCAATTTCACGCTCCGGCCTTCGTCGGCAAAGCGGAGATCATCTGAAAAATAGTTCATGATAAAAATGCCGCGCCCGCCCGGCAGCAGCCGGTTCTCGGGGTCCGTCGGGTTTTTGATGCGGCGGTAGTTGAACCCGTCGCCTTCGTCCTCGATGGTGAACGTGAAATAATTCTCATCCTGTGACGCGCAGACGTAAACACTCTTGTTCGCATCACCTTTGTTCCCGTGATCGATGGCGTTCATTATCGCCTCGGTGACGGAAAGATGGATGTCGAGAAAATTACACGCGGAGATCTGCCAGCGCTCTTCGAGGAAAAGGAGGAAATGCTGGAACCTTGTCAGCCCTGTAGGCGAAGATTCGACGGACAGCCAGTAGGTGTCGGTGCCGGTTTTTACGGTGTTTTTGCTGCCGCAGAGGACGTGTTTGGCTGAAAACGGCGTGAAGAGGGAAAAGGAGGTGAACATAAAGTGAAGAGGTTTTTGGTGAGTAAAAGGGTCCTTGTTTTTCACTTCAATTTTACGCCCTGCTAACAGTGAAGTTTCTGCACGAAAATGCGGGAGCATACACATGTAAGATTTTGGAAAATTTTGCGCGGAATGCGCGGCCCGGTGAATAGGCAGAATTTCACCTTCTTCGCTTTGTGCCCGGTGCCAGGCCGTGGCGCGAGGCGCACAGACCCCGTCCTGCAAAAATTTTTCCTGCGGAAAGCAGGCGGGCGGGATCAAAGA
>DASTSF010000480.1:0-2295 GCA_035760825.1 Bacteroidia bacterium | reverse complement strand
TCGAGACGAAAATGATAATCGGGAACGAAAGAAACGCCGGATGAATCGCGCACCACGTGATGCGGGTTCCAGCGGACGGAAACCATCCCGGACAGCGGGTAAATGCCGATGCCGGTCTGCGAAAAAAGAAGGGAAACGGGGAGCGAAAGCAGGATAAGCAGCGGAAGTTTTTTCATCGGCGAAAAGGTAGTGAAATCCGCGTCAGACCTTCACGCCGATCACCAGCACGTCGTCCACCTGGCCGAGGTCGCCTTTCCATAATGAGAATTCTTTTTCCAGCATTTCCAGCTGCTGCTGCATCGGGAGGTGCGAATGTTTTTCGAACAGCGCTTTCATTTTCGACAGGCGGTATTTTTTCCCTTTGTCCCCGCCGAACTGATCGGCGAATCCGTCCGAAAAAAGATAGATGACATCGCCTTTGCGGAGCTCCGCTTCATGACTGGTGAACGGCTTCTGCATTTCGGGAATGTATTGTCCCACCGGCTGCCGGTCGCCCCGGTATTCGGTGATGACTCCTCCGCGGCAGAGCCATACCGGGTTGTTTGCGCCCGCGAATTCGAGCTTTGCTGTTTTCCGGTTGATCGTGACCAGCGCAATGTCCATGCCGTCGCTCACCTCGAACGGATCATCGCGCGAGGGAACGGACGAATATTTTTGTCCGAGCGCCTGCGCCATCCCGCGGTTGAGCGCGTTGAGCACCGCTGCGGGTTTCGTGATGCCGTACACCTGCAGCGTCTGGTTGAGCAGGTTGAGCCCGACGACGCTCAGCAGCGCGCCCGGCACGCCATGGCCCGTGCAATCACCGGCTGCGACGAGAATTTCATCGCCCCACGATTCAACCCAGTAAAAATCACCACTGACGATATCACGCGGTTTATAGAACACGAATGAATCGGGAAGCAGCTCGCGGAACTTCTGTTCCGATGGCAGCATCGCGCGCTGTATCCTCCGCGAGTAGACGATGCTGTCGGTGATGTCGCGGTTCTTCATCTCGAGCTCTTCGCTTTTCCGTTCGATCTCGTCTTTCTGCGCGGCCAGCAGCAGGCCGGCCCGCCGGTTCCTGCTGTAGGCATAAAAAACATATCCCGCGAAGAACAAAAGAAAGACAGCACCCGTTCCCGCGATCCAGAGACGCTGGTTCGCCTTCCGTTCTGCCTCCGTCCGCTGCGCGATCTCGTTCCTGCTTTCCATCAGCTCTTTTTCCCGCTCCGCACCCTGCCAGCGGTTCGTCAGCTCGATGATCTTCGTGGTATTCTCGTCGTTGAAAAGCGAATCGCTCACTTCCTTGAAACGTGTGTGGTAATACAGCGCTTTTTCGAAATCGCCCGTATCACGATAATCATTCGAGATCTCCTCGTACAGCACGCGTATCCCTTCGAGGTACCCGTTGCTGCGCGCATATTGCTCTGCTTTGAAATGCCAGTCGAATGCGCCCCGGATATTTTTCGTTTTACGTGAAATATTCCCGAGGTTGATCGCCGCATCGGTCATCGCCACTTTGTCGCTGTCGGCGCAGGCGATCCCGTACGCTTTCCTGTACATGACGGAGGCCGGACCGAATTTCCCTTCCGCTTCATACGCCACACCCATATTGTTCAGCGCCTGTCCCTCGACATCTGTTTTTCCCGCCAGCTGCGCTTCGTCCATCGCCATGCGGTTGTATTCGAGGCCGGCGCTGTCGTTGTTCTGCGAAAGGTAAATGGTGCCGATATCGAGGTAAACGATCGCCAGCCGGCCGTGGTCTTTCTCTTTTTTCAGGATGTCCACGGCAGCGAGGTACTGCTGCTGCGCCATAGCGTTCTGGTTCTGGTCGCTGTAAACATTCCCGAGGTTGATGTAGCTGAGCGCAGCGCCTTTCTGATCGCCGGTACGCTCGCGTATATCGAGCGCGCGCATGTGCATTCTTATCGCCCCGATGTAATCACCGCGGCGGTAATCGATAATGCCGATCACGTTGCAGGCATCCGCCTGGCCTTTTTCGTACCGGAGCGCGTCGGAAATATCCTTCGCCTGCGTGGCGTAGTTCAGCGCCGTATCCTGGTCGGAAGAACGCAGCAGGAACGCAAGACGGTTGAGCGCATTGACCTTCGATGTATCATTTTCCTCCCTGCCGATCACTTTTTTCAGGCTGTCCGTTTCCGCCTGTTGGGAAAAGGCAGGAATACGGCAGATAAAAACTGCGCAGGCGGCAAACAACAGGACAACAGAACTTTTCCGAGGCATAGGCGACAAAGCTACGTAAGTCAGGCGTAATCCTGTTTTTGGTCATGCTGTCCTTCTTACCGCCTGGAGATC
>DASTSF010000479.1:0-4580 GCA_035760825.1 Bacteroidia bacterium | reverse complement strand
CAACATTGGAAAATTGGAACGACAAGCGGGAATCATTTTAACCACGAAGGACACAAAGCATTTCACAAAGCGCACGAAGGAAAACGAGGACAATCCAGGTTCAACATTGGAAAATTGGAACGACAAGCGGGAATCATTTTAACCACGAAGGACACAAAGCATTTCACAAAGCGCACGAAGGAAGACGAGGACAATCCAGGTTCGACATTGGAAAATTGGAACGACAAGCGGGAATCATCTTAACCACGAAGAGTACAAAGCGCACGAAGGAAAACAGCAACCTGGAAACTATTTAAATATCCACTCCACGTCCATATCCCATCCTGCGCGGAGGCGCACAGAATTTTTGTAGAAGATCACACGTTCCGGCTGCCTGTGCAGAAGATAATTTCCCGGATCCCATTTCCCGTTATTGTTCTCGTCGTCGATCAGCTTCAACCTGTAATTCCCTGGTGAAAGAAGATCGAAATGCAGGTCGTCGCCCGTCACTTTTGATTGCCGCACCACTTCGCCCTTGTCACTGAGCACCTGGATTATGTAGTGCTCCGCGGGAAGATCCGTCAGCTTCACGTGCAGGTTTCCGTACGCATCCTGGCTTTGCACGCGGAAAACCATCTTCAGCGTGTCGTTCTTCTGCCCGAAACAATCCGTCATTGCGCCCGGTTTGATGAAAAGCAGGTACGTGCTGTCCTCTTCCATTGTATTCGTAAACACGAACGTACGCATGCTCCCGCCGGGGTGGATGGGTCCCGCGCTTACCTGCTTCGGAACTGAATCGCCTGAGAATTTCAGCGCGGTGCTCAGCGTATCTTTTCCACGCACGAGAATGATTCCCGACGTGTCCCATTTCACAATGGGGTTGTTCGTGGTGACCGTCAGCGGTTTTGCGTAATCGAGCCGCTGCCCGGCGGCGATGTTCGCGGAAAGCTGCAGCTTACGCGCATCCACGCTGCCCGCACGCACGTGCGATGATTTCACACCCGGCCTCGTCAGCGGCAGCATGACGGAATCGACGAGCGTTTTTCCATCCGTTATGCGGAAGATCAGCGAATCGCTGGTGACATTGCTGAACCATACGTCGAGCGAATCGCCGTTCCTGCTTTTTTCTGCGTACGGGACCATGCCGCTGTTCAGCGCAGGAAGAAACGTGATCACCGGGTCGGCGACCGGGAACGCATACATGAATGTCACTCTTCCCGGGCAGACCTGCGCCGCGCGCAATCTTTTCTGCGACGACGGCTCTTCATGAAATAATTTCAGCTTCAGCGAATCGATGTTCGCGTGAAGGTCGATGGGAGCGTCTGCAAATGCCACGCGTTCTTCGGAGTTGTCGAAAAGGTAATTTGAATTTTTATCGTCGAGCGCAAAGACCTTGTACTTCCCCGATCTGAGGTTGGTGAACAGGAAGGAGCCGTCCTCTTTCGTCTTCGTGAAATAATACGGACGCTGCTTCATCGGGACCGAATCATCCGTCTGCTGGTAAAGCATCACGTAAATCCCCTTCTCCCCGTCCAGCGTCGACGCATTGATGACCTTCCCTTTTATTTCAAGCGAATCGATGTACGGCCCGGTGGAAAAAACGTACCGGAAATTATCGAGCACATTCCCTTCCGTAATGTCAGCAATGGCTTTTCCGAAGGAGATCGTGTACGTCGTATTGGGCAGCAGCGTATCGTCGAACGTGATCACGACATCTTTCTTCTTCACCTCAACGTCGGGCATATTTTTCAGCGGCGGCGAAATGATGAGCTGGTTGTTCAGATCCGTAAGGCGGACGTATTCGTTGAAACGGATATCGATCTTTTTCCCCGTGAAGTTCGTGGCGGCGCTGTCGGGCAGGTACCTCACTACAACAGGCGGCGTGATGTCTTTCGGACCTCCGCCGGGCGAGATCACCTGCGCGCAGGACGCGAGGAGGAGAACGGGAACGGAGATCAGCAGCAGCTTACGCATCCCGGCGGTTATGTAAAACGGAAATAAGTCCGGCCACTTCTTCGAGGTATTGCCGGTCGGTCGCGTCGAAATCGTTCAGCTTGTCGCTGTCGATGTCGAGCACGAGAATGACTTCGCCGTCATCACCGAAAACAGGAACGACGATCTCCGACTTCGAATCGGAGCTGCATGCGATGTGCCCGGGAAACTGGTCGACATCGGGAACAAGTATCGCCTGCTTTTTCTCCCAGCATGTTCCGCATACGCCGCGCCCCCTGCTGATGCGCGTGCACGCAACAGGTCCCTGGAAAGGTCCGAGCACAAGCTGGTCCCCTTTCACGAAATAAACGCCGGTCCAGAAAAATCCGAACGCCTGCCGCAGCGCGCCGGTGATGTTGGAAAGGTTCGCGATGAGATCGTTCTCGCCGTCCGTCAGCGCAACCAGCTGCGGAAGCAGGGAACGGTAGCGTTCTTCTTTCGTTGTTCCGGAAATGACAAGCGATTCGGCCATGGGAAAAGTGTGGTAAAGATCGGATTTTTGGAGAACCTTGCAGGCGCAAAAAGTTTGCCGTTAACCGCCCGGCGTCCTCGTCTTGTTATTTTTTGGCAAACGCCTTATTCCCTCGCGCTCGCCAGGGAAACGACGCTCACGCTCGTTCCTTCACATGCCAGCAATGCCGATGCGCACGCCTCGATCGTCGCACCGGTAGTGATGACATCGTCAACAAGCAGGATGTGTTTTCCGCTTACGTTTATTTCCGGGTTGGCGCGGAAAACATCCTCCACGTTGCTCCATCGCTCCGTGCGTGATTTCCGTGTCTGCGTTTCTGTCGCGGTCATGCGCAGAACGGCACGGCCGAGCAGCGGCACACCCAGCGCATGTGCGATCCCTTGCCCGAAACAGGCGGCCTGGTTGTATCCTCTTTTGCGGAATTTTTCACTGTGCAGCGGAACGGGCACTACGGCGTCCACGCTGTTAAAAGGCGTTAATTTTTTCAGATCATTCCCAAAAAACTTTCCGGCGGCAATTCCGGCGTCCTTTCTTCCGTTGTATTTGAGATTATGGATCAGCTCCTGCACGCTTCCACCCTTGGAAAACAGGAAAGCCGACGCCGCGCATTGCAGCGGGACGCGCCCCCAGAACACGCGCGCCACCGGGTTTTCCCGCGGATCGTTCTCGTCGGATGTCCTCGGCAGGAAAGATAGACAGGACGTGCAGATCGCCTCTTCGCCGCGCACCAGCTCACCGTTGCAGGCTGCGCAGGTAACGGGAAAGAACAGGGAAATAAAATCCGCACCGAGCTGTTTTAATGTGGCTGAGGCCATAAAAATGTAATTTTGCGGCAAATAAAGGAATATTTTTTGCTGCATCACCAACAGCAATTTCACTGACTATGGAAAATCAGCCACAACCCGCGAAAGAAAAGGAAAAAGACAACCGGCGTCTCCACGCCATTTACCTTACGATCATTTTCCTGCTCGCAGGTCTCTGCGTTTTTCTTTCGATGCAGTACCGCGAACTGAAAACAGTCGTCGCCACGCACGAAATAAAGATCGAGCAGGTGGTGAAGGAACGCGACGACGTGAAAAGCGATCTCGAGGACCTGCGCGCGCAGTACGACCAGCTGCAGACGAACGACAAGACCATTTCCGCGGAGCTGGAAGCGAAAAAAGCCTATATCGATTCGCTGCTCGTGGAAGCGGACAAGCACAAGAACGATTCCTACGTTATCGCGAAGCTGAAAAAAGAAACGATGACGCTCCGCAAGATCATGCAGGGCTATATCCACACGATCGACTCGCTGAACCAGCTCAACGATAAGCTCGTTGCGGAAAAGAACGAAGTGCTGACGCAGCTCGACGACCAGAAAAGCAAAACGCAGCAGGTCACCGACGAAAAAGACAAGCTCAAAGGCCGCATCGACAAGGCAGCGCTGCTCTCAACACTTAATGTGAAAGCCGTCGGTGTGAAAACATCACGCGGCGGAAAAAAAGATTCCGAAACGAGCAAGGCAAGCAAGGTCGACAAGATCCGCGTAACATTTGATGTGGCGGATAACGATCTTACAACGCCGGGCGACAAAGACATCTACATCCGCATCATCACGCCGGATGCGCAGGAAATGTCGGAAAGCAAAGATGCTTCGCACCAGTTCTCATTCGGGAACACGACCTCGTATTTCGCAGGCAAAAAGACCATCGATTACGAGAACCAGCCCATGAGCGTGCTCATCAGCTGCCCGAAACCGAAAGACACGGACCTCGTTCCCGGGAAATACCTTATCGAGATCTACGCCGACAAAGTGATGATCGGCTCGACGGGAATGATCCTCGAATAATCCTCACAACATGAGCTTCAGCAGGAAATTTTCCGCCTTTGCAACTGCGGGAATGCTCCTGCTTTTCGTCGCTTCGTGGAAATCCGCGGAAGAGGAACGGATCATCGTCGACGGGATCGATCTCCGCCACCTGCTGGTTTCCGATACGGCGCTTGGCGGACCCGTGAATCGCTTCATCCTCGAGGGAAAACGCAAAACAGCGCTCACGGAAAATGAATTCTTCATTGATACGAACCGGCTCGGCATGGGCTATTCTTCTTTCCTGCCGCAGATCCGGAAAAACGATTCGCTCCGCAATTTTTTCACCGG
>DASTSF010000478.1:0-5393 GCA_035760825.1 Bacteroidia bacterium | reverse complement strand
TGGATGATCTTTACCGGGAAAAACTCTTCAGCGAATTCTGGAACGTCGACGTGGAAAAGCTCGGGCGGGACCTGCTGGATGCAGGCAGCGGCGCAACCTACGCACACCTGTGCCGCATCGTGATGCTGAACGCATCGCCGGAAAAAAAGAACGCGCGCGTCATCGTCGACAAGAACCCCATGTATTATTATTTCCTGCGCGAGATCAGGGAAATTTTCCCGGAGGCGAAGTTCATTCACCTGGTGCGCGATTACCGCGGCAACATCGCCAGCCACAAGAAAGTTTTTCTTATGAAAAAGGTCCGCGACATCGCATGGAAATGGTTGTGGGTGAACCGCGAGATCGAAGCGCTGAAAAAGAACATGCCCGGCTCTTTTTTTACGCTGAGGTACGAAGATGTGGTGGCCAATCCCGGGGAGGAGATGAAAAAGATATGCGGTTTCCTCGGCGTGGATTATTCCGCGGAGATGATCAGCGATCACACGGAAAAAATTTATCCCGCGTTCCGGAATAAAAAGGATGCGCCCGGTTTCGGCGGAATTCATGCGAGCCTGTTCGGGAAAATGTCGCCGGAGATACCTGACAAATGGAAAAAGGAGCTTAGTCCGGGTGAGATACTGGCAGCGGAAAAGATCGACGGGGATTTCGGAAAAAAAATGTACGGGTATGAACCGACGATCCCGCCGGGTGAAAACCATTCCGCTCCTGCGGGAATTTTTGTGCGGATGAAATTTTTCATGGTGCGCACCTTCACACGTATTTTTGTCCGCAACCGCCTTACTTCCCCGGCCATGCGCCTGTTGATGCGAACGCTGATCCGCATCTACAAATCGTAAAGTGTTGTTTTCCTTCCTCCCGGTATTTTTTCAAACGACGATCATTCCTGCGTCCCCGGATTATTTTTATCCGTTCTGAAAACAGAGGAAAGTATTTTGTAGAGTTCTGGATGCTTTCGACGAAATTTTCCGGGGTTGTCGAAAAAGTATTCACTGACTACGGCCAGGAATTCTGCGTTGTTTGTCAGCGAGTATGGACTAATATCCGATCGTCCCGCTTCAATTTTCCGCATTTCATTTTTAATTTCATGCAGCCAGGGTCCTGCATAACGGTGGTCCATCAATGCTTCCGGAATACCGTCAATCGCTCCGTCTTCCTTGTCCAGCAGATGAACAAACTCGTGGATCCCGACATTGGATTTATGCAACTGCCCGTCAAAGGCGGAGACGAGGTCGGGCTTTGACAAAATAACCGTGCCATTCATAAAACGGTCGCCGACCATTCCTGAAATAATTTCGCGATGGCCGTCGAAGCGCTGTGTCTGAAAATGTTCGTCGAAGCTGTTGGGATAGATCAGTACGGACCGCACGTTTGGATAATTGTAATCGGGGAAAGCGAACGTGGGAATGATGGCGCTGCAAGCAACCATCAGCCGGATCGGGTCGTCGATCTCCGTATCCACTCCTTCTATGTTTTTTGTCGCAAGGAAAAGCTGCACGCGTTTCTCAAAAAGATTTTTGTCAGCCTGGCCGAGCCTCGAATAAAACAGGACTTTATGCTGAAGCACTGAGCGCCATGCTGCAGGAAATTCCTCGTCCAGCTTTTCCCGGATACGTCTTTGTTTAAGAAACGACGACCGTGCAATGACCATGATTGCGATCGATGCCAGGGCCAGGATAAATAGAGCCATTGAGTTGCCTGTCAGAAAAAGGTAAGCAGAAAGCCGGGTTACCGATTGCGAATTCTGTTTTTATTCGAAGACCACGTTCATGATCTGTATCACCACTTTCGTTCCGGAAGAATTCCCGTTTTCATCTTCGAGGTCGATGATCTGCAATTCACCGGAACGTTTTTCGTTCTCCATTTGCTGCCCGAGACGTTCCGTCGTGATCTGCAGCGCAGCCGAGCGGTGATCTTTCCTGAAGCCGTCTTCCAGCTCAGCAGATTTATTTCTTCCCACGCCGTTGTCTTCCACTTCGCAGACGATCGAATGATCTTCTTTCCGGAAGCGTACGGAAATATTTCCTTTCCGTTCCTGCAGGTGACTGACGCCATGTTTCACCGCATTTTCCACGAAAGGCTGGATCAGCATGACGGGAATGAACGTCGCGTCAGGATCGATGTCTGCGGCGATCGCAATGGAGTAGGTAAAACGTTCGCCGTGGCACAAAGCTTCGAGCCCGAGGTAATGTTCCAGCGATTCCGCTTCCTGCGCAATGCTCGTGTACGTCTGCCGCGAATTGTCGAGCGTGTGCCGCATGAGCTTCCCGAACTTCGCCAGGTACCTGCGTGCTTCCGCGGAATCGTTCCGAGCGATGAAACCCTGTATCGACTGCAGCGCATTGAAGATAAAATGCGGGTTCATCTGCAGGCGCAACGCTTTCTGCTCGAGCTCGAGCACGTGCTTTTCCAGCGTGATCTTTTCCAGCTGTGCGCGGTTTCTCCGCTTGACGATCCGGATGCGCCAGTTGAAAAGCAGGAGGATGACCGCGAGCACAATGCCCGACGCACCGAGGCGGAACGGCCACGTGGCGTAATACGGAGGCGTAATGTGGAATGAAAATTTCTGCGTGTCGCTCCAGAACCCGTCGGAGTTGCGGGCCTGCAGCTCGAAGACATAATCACCCGGCGGAAGGTTGGAATAGATCGCCTGCCGTTCGGTGTTTTCCGGTGTCCACGTTTTATCGAAATCATCGAGCTTCCACCGGAAGCGGACGCCATCGGGATTGCGGAGATCGATGCCGGTGAATTCGAAGCGGAGCGAATTTTCAGAATAGGGCAGGACAAGCGAATCGGGAACAGGGAACCAGTGATCGGCGTCTTTCCTGAAAATGCCGTAAGGTGTGTTTTCGATCTGATCGAAGAAAAGACGTATGCCGGTGAGATGCACTTTCGGCGGTTCGTTGGTGATGTAATCGCCTTCGGGCTGGTAAAGACTCGCACCGGAAATCGTTCCGAACCAGACGCCGTTCCCGGTATCGAGACAGGCGGCGTTCTGGCTGGTTTCAATTCCGTACAATCCTTCGCCTTTGCCATAGTGCTTGATGGAAAAAACAGTTCCCCTGGCGTCGTAGCTCAGCTTGTCGAGACCTTTTTCCGTTCCCACCCAGAGCGAACCCTGGCGGTCGGCGATGAGCAGGTAAATGTTGTTCGACGCGAGGCCGTCTTTTTTCGAAACGGTTTTGAAACTCACGCCGTCGAAACGCGCGATGCCGCCGTCGGCAGTGCCGAACCACATGTAACCGAATTTGTCGCACGTGGCGGAACGCACGTTGTTGCCCGGCAGCCCGTCTTTCTTCGTGAACTGTTTTTTCACGCGAATGCCCGTGCTGTCGTATTCCATTTCATACACGCCGCTTCCGTTGCTGCACGCGAAAATATTCCCGCTTTCGTCGGCCGCGAGATCATAGATCCTGTCGTTCGTCACACCCTGCTTCGCGCCCACGCGTGTGACTGATTCATCCGCAGGATTGAAAACCGAAATGGCGCCGCCGAGCGTGCCCATCCATTCCCGGTTCATCGAATCGGTGAGGAACGCATAAACGAAATTGCTACCGAGCCCGTCACTGTGACGGTAATGGTGGAACGTGCCTTTTTTCAGGCAATACGCGCCGTCGCCAACCGTGCCGAACCAGAGTGTGCCGCTGGTGTCTTCACCGAACGCGCGGACTTTTGCAGAAGTAAACCCGGCGCCTTCGTAATAGTTCGTGTAGTACATGCCGTCGTATTCGGTGACGCCGCCTTTCGACGTAGCGAACCACATATTCCCTTTCCTGTCGCAGTGAAGCGCGTAAACCCACGTTCCCATGTCGCCGCTTTTTTCGTTGAAATGAATGAAGCGTTCCCCGTCGAGCACGCAGGCGCCGCCGCCCGATGTCCCGAACCAGACGTTTCCCCAGGAATCTTCCAGCACCGACATGACGACATTGCTGCACAAACCTTCGTTCTCTGAAAATTGTTTCACCACATCGCTGATCCTTGTTACGCCGGAAGCGGTGCCGACCCATATCCGCCCGCTTTTATCTTTCATGATGCAATGCGTGGTGTTGTTCGTGAGACCGTTCTCCGTTGTGAATTTCCGGAAAGAAAGATTGATGCTGTCGGGATTGAAATAAACGAGCCCGCCGCCATACGTGGCCATCCACAGGTTTCCTTTTCCGTCGTTGATAATGCCGCGTATTCCCGCGTTGGGCAACCCGTCTTTTACAGTGAACGGTTTCCGGTAGCTCCCGGAAATTTTTTCGAGTCCCTGTTCCGTACCGATCCACATGGTTCCGTCCGTGTTTTCAAATGCGCAGAAAACGCGGTTGGAAGGAAGATTGCGTTTCGTCGTGAGGCGGAAATTTACTTTTTCATCTTTCAGCACAACGAGCCCGCTGTCGTCGGTGCAGACCCACAACCTTCCGTCACTGGAAAAAGTGAGCCCGTTGATCGCCCCGCCGCCACAGGTGAAATTTATTTTCCGGAAGCGCTGCCCGTCGAAGCAGCACACGCCTTCGTTCGTGCCGATCCAGAGCATGCCGTTCTTGTCTGTGGTCAGGCAGCGCACAAAACCGTTGCACAGGCTGTCGTCCTCGGTGTAGGTGCGGAATTGCTGCCCGTCGAAACGGCTGAGCCCGCCGCCCTGCGTTCCGAGCCAGAGATAACCGCGCGCGTCCTCCGTCATGGCATACACCTGCGACTGGGCGAGCCCGTCGGCTACGGAATAATTACGGAAATTGTATTGCTGTCCACGCAGGGAAAGCGCAGAAAGAAGAAGGAAAACCGGCAGCAGGGGAAGGGATTTCATTCCGGTGCTCCAAGTTAACGGGAAAAAGATGTTTTTCGCATGAACTTTGCGCGATTTTCAGTGTACAGGAGGAAGGTATGATCCCATTTCGTAACTTGAATAGCAAGGCAGGCATGAAATACCGTTTTCTCATTTTCTTACTCGCCGGCGCACCGGGATGTGTTTTCGCGCAGTCCGGCATGGACAATGCGTTCAGCTCGGACATCATGACGAACCAGGTGATGGAGGCGAAGATCCTCGATCCGGCTGTTTTTATCGCGAGCGCCGGCACGACGAACGTCGTGCAGTCGAACGCGCAGGCTTCCGCCTATTGGGGCAAATACGTGAACAGCAATCCTTCGAACGCCGGAGCGTGGATGAACTATTACCGTTCCGTCCGTTTCTGCGCGGAATCCCAGAATACGGAGGCTGCATCCCGTCCGCGTCTTGATTCGATCGATAACCAGATGCAGGTAAGAATTCCCGGGACGTTCGAGCAGCTGCTCGTGCATTACTGGAACGGCTTTCATGACATTTCCCGTTACGCTTCGCTGGAAAAGGCGTGGAAGATGCGCCCGTCGGATCCGCTTGTACTGCGGCAGATGGCGGGTTATAATTTCATCACCGG
>DASTSF010000477.1:0-7606 GCA_035760825.1 Bacteroidia bacterium | reverse complement strand
AGATCAACAAATTTCTCGCG
This sequence comes from Bacteroidia bacterium, assembly GCA_035760825.1. Classification (GTDB taxonomy): domain Bacteria; phylum Bacteroidota; class Bacteroidia; order Palsa-965; family Palsa-965. Next base: position 7,586 of record DASTSF010000477.1, on the reverse strand, counting down.
GCCAGCTTCGGCATGCAGGCCATTTACGACAACGATATTCCCATTGCCGTCGACACCAACCACGACGGGGTGATCGATGCAACCGGCCCCCGCCTTCAGTTCCGGCAGGTGCTTGGCGTCGGCATCTCCGGGAAGTTCTGATCCGGGAAAATTTGCTATTTTCATAGCGGTAACCACTCAAACACTTTTTCCGGTATGAAAATCAAAGCGCTTTTTGCGGGCCTGCTGCTCGCCTGCGTGGCTCACGCACAGATCACTCTCAGCATCACCAGCGTTACACCCAGCTGCGCCAATCCGTGCAACGGGAGCGTGACCGCTTCGGCTTCCGGCGGCGTTCCGCCCTACACGTACGCGATCTCGCCCACCTCGGCGACAAGCCTGACAGGAACCTTCAACAACCTTTGCGCCGGCACCTACACGGTGGGTGTCGCTGATGCGAATTCTGCGTTTGCCACTACAACGGTAACCATAGGAACGATCTCCGCACCGGCCATCACGGGCGTCGTCACGTCACCGGTCAATCCGCCGTTCAATTACCAGGCGCAGGTAAGCTATACAGGCGGACAGCCCCCGTATTACATTTACTGGGTAGCGATGCCTTCGCAAAGCCAGATCCGGATCGACACTGTGATGTCGATGAGCGACACGATCACGCATCTTACGCCCGGAGATTACGGCGTTCTCATCAACGATTCGCTGAACGCGGCGGCCGGCTGCATTCCCGCGGTCACGTCGCCGTATCCATTCTCCATCTGCGACCAGTCGATAGGCGGGGGAATAATTTCCGTTACTCCGAATGACACGGTTTGTCCCGGTGACCAGGTCACGGTGACTTATTCCGCGCTTCTTTTCGGACCGGTCAATATTATCGCGCAGGTATTCTATTCCGACAACCCGAACTGCGATCCTTCTTCCTCGAACGGGACCTTTACCTGCGCACCCACGCAGACCACCACGTTCTACGGATCGTGGATGTATGCGACAGGTTGTGCGCCCATCCAGTACACGCCGCTCACGGTTACAGTGATCCCGTGTACCACCGGCATGCAGGAAGCGCAGGGCGAGGACGGCATTTCGCTTTTCCCCAATCCGGGCAACGGAAGCTTCACGGTAAAAGGAAACAGCCCGGACGCGATGACGGTCACGATCTTCGACCAGTCGGGAAGAAGCTGCTTCAGCGCAGTTGCGCACAGCGGCGATGAAATTCATGCGGGACTTTCAGCAGGCATCTATTTCTGCACGATCACTTCCGGTGATAAAACCACAACGCAGAAGCTGGTGATCACCGGGAAATAAAATTTCCGGTCCGCATTCATCTGAAATAAAAAAATCCGGGAGAGCATCTTCCGGATTTTTTTATTGTGTTTTGAGAAAGATCATTTGGCGATGAGCCGGAATCCTCTTCCGTGGATGTTCATGATCTCGACAGTGGGATCTTCGCGCAGGTATTTGCGCAGCTTCGCGATATACACATCCATGCTGCGTGAATTGAAATAGCTGTCGTCCCCCCAGATCGTGTTCAGCGCGAAGGAACGGTCGAGCACCTCGTTCTTGTGCAGCGCGAGCATGCGCAGCAGGTCGGCCTCTTTCGACGTGAGTTTCTGTCCCTGCTGCCCGCGCTCGAGCATCTGCCGCGTGTAATCGAATGTGTATTCACCGATCGTGAACTGCGCCTGGTCCATGTTCAGCGGAACACCTTTCGTGCGGCGGAGAATCGCCTTGATGCGGAGGAGCAGCTCCTCCATCGAGAACGGCTTGGTGATGTAATCATCGGCTCCCGCGTTGAATCCTTCGATCGCATCTTCCTTCATGGATTTTGCAGTGAGGAAAACGATGGGAACATCCCTGTCGTTCGCACGGATCTCTTTGGCCAGCGTGAAGCCGTCCTTCACGGGCATCATCACATCCAGCAGGCAGATGTCGTATTTTCCTTTTTTGAAATTTTCGAAGCCTTCTTTTCCATTGGTGGCAAGAACAGTTTCATACCCTTTTGCGTCGAGGTATTCCTGGAGAAGACGGCCGAGGTTCGGATCATCTTCAGCAAGCAACACGCGGGTTTTGGTTTCTGAGGTCATAAAATCGGTTTTTCATTGGGAACTCTTGGAATTCGTACAAAGAAACGGCTTCCTTTGCCAGGTTCGCTTTCCACCCATACCTGTCCGCCGTGTTTCTCGACGATCGCTTTCACGTAGCTGAGCCCGAGGCCGAAACCTTTCACATCATGAACGTTCCCGGTGGGAACACGGTATAATTTATCGAATATCTTTTTCTGGTTCTCGCGGCTGATGCCGATACCATTGTCCTGCACACAGATCTCGATGTCGGAACCGGCATCTTTGGTCGAGACACGTACAACGGGATTTTCGCCGGAATATTTCACCGCGTTGTCCATCAGGTTGTAAATAACGTTCTGGATGTGCGTTTTGTCAGCGGAGATGACCGGCAGCGTCGCGTCAAGGCCGGCGGATATCTCGCCGCCTTTTTTCTCCACGGCAAGGCGGATATTCCCGATCGCCTGCTCGATGAGTTCGTGGATATTCACGTCCACCGGCTTGAGCTTGAAATTTCCCTTATCGAGAATGGCCGTCTGCAGGACATTTTCGACGAGGATGCCGAGGCGCTTGTTCTCGTCGCGGATCATGCCCACGTAACGGTCAGTGCGTTCCCGCGTTTTTTCAATTCCTTCGTCACCCAGCACTTCGCATGCCAGCGAGATCGTGGAGATCGGCGTTTTCAGCTCGTGCGTCATGTTGCTGATGAAATCGTTCTTCACTTCCGAAAGTTTTTTCTGGCGGAAGATGGTTGTGATGGAATAATAGAACAGCAGGATGATGAAAAGGATGAAGAGCACGGAAAGCGCAAGCATCAGCCAGATCTCGCGGAGAATGAACCCGCGCTCGTTCGGAAAATAAATGGCAAGCATGTGCGGCTGGGTGAAAATATTATCCGGCGTCAGTGAAACGCGGTAATGGCTGGCGAGCAGGCTGTCCCTGTATGGATCGCCGGAGGGCTGGTTGCAGTTGAACACGCACACCGGCGAATTGAACACCGACCAGACATAATGCGTGTTGATGCCCCGGCTCATCAGCTCGTTCTTCAGCAGTGAATCGACCACCGCCGTATCCACGTAATCACTGTAGTTGTCGTAAATATTGATGTGGATGATCTCGTCGAACAGGTTGTGGAACGCACCCGATTTCGTGGAATAATAATCGTCCTGCTGCGGGAAGATCGACGGACGCATGGAATGCGAAATGATGCTGTTCGGGGTGACGCCCGTATTGAGCGGCGTCTCGCTTTTCGATCCGCTGTAGGTATGCGTATGCGTGCTGCGGTTCATCTGCCCGTTCGAATCGGAAACAAACTCCTCGAACACGCTCACGTTCCCGGGATTTCCCGTATTGTTCACATAGCTCTGGCGGTGATAGCTGAGCTGGCGGCGAAGACGCGCGCCCGCTTCGGCCTGCTGCCGGTTGTATTTGCGCTGCACCTGCATGAGCGCTTCCCGCACGTCCTGCCCGAAATGTTCATGCTTCTGCTGCACAGCCCCGCTGATCCACTCATACTGGATCACGCACAGGCCGATAAGAGCCGTGCTCGCGAGAAAAGTGATCAGCCGCGGACTAACGATTTTCATTCTTACAAATTTAGAAAACCACCCTCGCTGCAATTTTTCGGTTAACATTCTTTAACTGCACGGAAAATCCGTCCCTCCTTCACTGTGTAACGCGTCCCGGAAGCATCCGGTTGTTTTATTTAAATTTGATTAACAAACAAAAACAAACTTCATGAAACGAAAATTACTTTACGCTTTACTGCTTTTGTTTTCCGCCGCCGCTACCGCACAGGTTTCTGTTCCCAACGGTGGTTTTGAAAGCTGGATATCGAACACCTACTATGAGCCCCAGTATTACGTCACGTCCAATGCGAACGTGCACCAGCTGGGTTACCCGGCTCCGAACGTAACGCGCACAACCGACGCACAGCTGAACACATACGCGATCAACCTGCAGACGGTCAGCAACGGCCAGGATACGGTGTTCGGTTTTTTCTCCAATGGTGATCCCTCGAACAGTTCGGGCGGAATACCGTATGCACAACGTCCTACCGCGCTTACCGGTTATTACAAATGCAATGTTCCGGCCGGCGATACCGCTCTTGTACTCGCCGTTTTCAAGCTGAACGGGTCCGTTATCGGCGGCGGGATACAGAAGATCACGGGCACGGCCAGCACTTACACAATGTTCTCGCTGCCCGTCTCGCTGCCCCCGGTGGTCGTTCCCGACAGCGTGATCATCGCTGCGGCTTCGAGCAATGCGCTTGTGTTCAATGGTATTCCCGGAAGCATGCTCCAGCTCGACAACCTTTCCTTCACCGGCGTCGCAACGCAACCCGCGATGATGAACGGCGATTTCGAGCTGTGGACAAGCTTTACGACGGTTACACCGAACTCATGGCTGATGTTCGGCGATTCCGCCATGCAGACGACAGACCATTACACCGGCCAGTACGCCGTGAAGCTGGGAACGTATTTCGACAGCCAGTCCAACGCAACGCCGAGCTATGTCACCAACGGAAGGCCTGTGCCCAATGCGCTCCCGGACGGCGGGTTTCCGTATTCGCTGCAGATCGACACGCTTGTCGGCGCATACAAATTCCTCTCGCCCGGTCTCGACACCGCGATCGGCGTCGCGCATTTTTCCCAGAACGGGATACCGATAGCCGATGTGGGCATCGCATTGCTGCCGAGCGCAACGTGGACAACATTTTCGCTTCCGTTCAATCTTCCGTCGATGCCGGATTCCGTCGCCATCACTTTCGGTTCTGATGTGCACAATCCTGCCCAGCCTTCGGAAGTCGGCGACGTGCTTTACGTGGATGAAGTGCTGTTCCTTTCGCAGGCGCTGCCGACGGCAACTTCCGTGTCGTGGAAAAATGCGGATGCGGTAACGGTATATCCCAATCCTGCGGACGACCAGGTCAACATCCGGCTCGACCTGCGAAGCGATGCTCCCGCGGTGATGCGCGTGACGGATATTTCCGGCCGCATTATTTGCGTAGAGCAGGTCAGCTCGGCCGGAACAACGGTGTTCCCGCTCGATCTTTCTTCGCAGGCGCCCGGCGTTTATTTTGTAACGCTTGAACAGGACGGAGCCAAAGTCGTCCGGAAATTTGTGAAGAACTGAACGCAGTTTATTATTCAGAAAAGCCGTTCCGCACCCGGGGCGGCTTTTTCATTTTCACCTGCGCGTTTCCCTGCTCAGCGAAAAGACAACTGAATCCCACCAGCCTTCATAAAAATAGTTCGAACGGAAATGAGCTTCCTGGCGGAATCCCGCTTTTTCCAGCACGCGCTGCGACGCTGTGTTGCCCGGCGCTATGTTCGCTTCTATCGTCTCGAAATTCATTTGCGTGAACACATAGTCCGTCACAGCACCGAGCGCTTCGGTCATGATCCCCTGGTTCCACAGCGCGGGAGCAAGTTCGTACCCTGTCTCTGCACGACGGTGCTCTGCAGAACACCGGACACCGATCGTGCCGATGATCTTTTCCCCGCCGCGAAAACGGATCCCCCAGCGGATTCCCTTTTCCGTGGCGAAGAGCCGTCTCCATCCGAAAATGATCTTCTCCGTTTCCTCTGCCGCACCTAACACCGGCCGGCCGTGGAATTTCATCACGCGTTCGTCGCTGTACAGATCATACAGGGCATGCGCATCGCTCCCGGTTATCTTTCCGAGTGCGAGCCGCTGCGTGAGAACGTGCGGGAACTGCGAAGGAAAAACAGTGTTCATCGGGGCGATTTACGGAATGTTCTTCAAAAGAAATTTACAACATTTCTTTCACCTCCCGCATCTTCCCTGTTCCTGTTATTTCCTGTGTGACCCGGGACACATACCTGCCTGCCGTTATTCGTATATTCGTAAAATAAGCCACGTAAGTAGCTGAAAATGAGGTTTTAGAACCTGTTCATAACTCCCCGGCCTAACGGTTTACTCGCAGCCCCGCCGTAAGGGGATTTTAGCCCCTTTCCCCGTCTTGCTTTTGGCTTCCGTTAGTATGCTTTTAGTTTCTTTTTCAGCGCAAAAAAAACCGCGCAATTCTTACCGCTCATTCGTTAAAAAGTCTTGAAACTTTTTAATGCTATCCCCTCCCTCGTAACCTCTCCCGCCTTTCATAAAAAGATCAAGTTCATAACGAAATTTTGCTGCTCCTGTAAGTGCTTTTCGCTTTGCTCTTTCAATGAAAAAGTAAATAAGCAACCCAATTACTACGAACACAGAACAAGGGTATAACAACGTTTTGCTATCACTTATCCAAATAATAATTACGGTAGCAATCACAGGAAGACCGCATAGTACCAAAGTACCAATAGCTAAAAGGTTATGTATCTTATTGAGAGTTTGCAGCCGTTCTTTTGCAAGCTCAATTAATTTTTCTTTATCCATTACTTAATGAAAGTGGGGTCTTCCTGTATTCCATACTTCGCGGTGAATTTATCGACGTAATAAAATAATCTGTGTTCACATTCCTCAAATGTATTGAACACGGTCGCGGAGGGCATATAGATACCCATACCTGCATTCGGAATGTAGTAATGACTTACCGACCATTCGTAACGTTCCTTACCATACTCCTTTGTAATCTTAGCAAAGACTTTATAGCCCAAGCCCTCAACAGTTATTTCGTAGCGTTTGACTATTTCTAAAACTTGCTCTACCATTTTTATTCAATTATTAGTTTTCCGCTTGCCGTTATTTCGCCCTGTTCTTCGATGCGACAAAAGTACATTCCCGGTAAAAAATTTTCTGTTGATAATTGAAGTCTGTCCGAATCACTATTACCCCTCCAAACTTCTCGGCCAAGTTGATCTGTTATTATTAATTCAAACATTTGGATTTGTCCGCTTAACTGAAAAGTCGCGGAGGTTTTTGCAGGATTGGGAAAAACAGTTAAAGTATGAGGTACAAAATCGTTTTCTGAAACAGATGCCAATGAATTAACCTCTATTATCATCTCCCGCTCAGTAATGGAAATTAATTGAACACCAGTACCAGTATCCCTGTATTCTTCAACCCCAATAGGTATTAGGTATAATCCCGTTGAATACGGAAAAAAAGTTACAAGACCAGTATAAGGGTCTATCGTTGCATTAGGTGGTACATATCCTGAGACACCCCAAGGATACTGCAAATAATAAGCTAAACTATCTCCATTTGAATCTACGGCAGACGCAGAATGATAGTATGTGCCATTGCTATTTGTAATGACGGTTTGATCGTTTATGAAATAGGGAGTGTTATTAGAAAGGGTTGGACTTACAACATAATACGTGTGGATATAGAGATAATTATTTATAGACGCCACGTTTTCAATGTTTGGAACTAAAAAAGTATCTGCAACATTAACGTCATACCCCCCACTATGAGGAAAGGAGTGGACTGGCATCGAATAAGTGGTTTTGAGGACATTGGGAGTAATTGCGACCGAAGTTCCTGCATTACACGTATCTGTTGTCATATCCCCCCAGTCAACAATAAGATAAGGTCGATTAATCAAAGTGTTGGCATCTTGATACAGAAAAATAA
>DASTSF010000476.1:0-4196 GCA_035760825.1 Bacteroidia bacterium | reverse complement strand
TACAAAACAAGCACCGTGATCGCCGTCGGCACCAGTACGATAAGTCCCTGGACAAAATAGCGGAGAAGATTTTTCATGAACCTGCGATTGTCCGGTAAAGGTAACAGGCTTCAGGCGAATTTGCAGCCGGCCGCGTACGGGCGTCGTGTTTTTCGTAGTTTCAGCAGATCATTGCAAACGCACGCAGATGGGAAGGACCGCTTCAGACGACCTGTTCCGGCTGGTGAAATCGCTTCACCGTTCCGAGAAACGCTACTTCCGGATCTTTTCGAAAAGGCACGTGATCGGCGACGGGAACAATTACGTCCGCCTGTTCGATGCGATCGACCGGCAGGCGGAGTACAATGAAAAAGAGCTCCTGGAAAAGCTGCCCTTTCTTCGTCCGCGCCTGATGGCCGACCAGAAGAACCACCTGTACTGGCAGGTGCTGCGTTCGCTTGTCGTTTTTTCTTCCGGGAATTCCATCGGGTCGCAGCTGCGTTTCCGCCTCAGCAGCTTCGATTTCCTGTACGCGAAAGGGTTGTACGTGCAGTGCGGGAAAGTGATCGCGAAAACGAAGAGCCTTGCTATCCATTATGAAAAGCACCTGGTGGTGCTGGAATGCCTCGAGCGGGAAAAAAAGCTCGAGCTGCAGCTGTTCAACCTGAAAAGCTCACCGAAAAAGATTGCGCGCATCAATGCGGAACGGGAAGCCGCGATAGCGAAATACACCCTTGAAAACGCCTATGGCCGGCTTTCGGAAGAAATGTTCTTCATCATGTCGGAAGAGATGGCGGTGCGCAGCGAGAAAAATAAAAAGCGGAGCCGCGCCATTCTCAACGATCCGCTCCTGCAGAAAGCGCCGGCGGGCGGAACGCTGCACAGCCTTTTCAATTATCACCGTACGCTCAGTCTTTACTGCTACAGTCACTCCGATTTCCGCGGATTTTATTTCCACTGCCGCGCCATCGTAAAGCTGATGGATGCTAACCGCGACGTGCTCGCCGAATCGCCGAAAAATTACATCGTCGCGATCCAGAACCTGCTCATCGCGCAGAAGAACCTCCGCCTCTACGCCGCCCTGTTCCGCACGCTGCGCAAGCTCAAGCTGTTCGAGGCGGGTTCGGAATCGCTGCGCGCGCAGGTGTTCGCCATAACACACGACATCGAGCTGACGATCTACATCGACACGGGACAATTTGAAAAGGGCGCTTTGCTCGCCGACGCGATCACACGCGGACTCGATCAGTACAGGAATTACCTTTCATCACGTTATGGCCTGCTGTTCTGCTTCAATGTGGCGTATAACCTCATCGGCTGTGAAAAATTCCGCGCGGCGCTGAACTGGCTGAACAAAGTGATCAACTTTCCCGGCGCGCAATCGGCGATGCCGGATATTTTCCAGACGGCGAATATCATTTCGCTCATCGCGCATTACGAGCTCGGTCATTCCGACCTGCTGGACTACCGCATCAGCGCAATGACGAAAACCTTCCGTAAAAAACATGCGTTGTACGAGCTGGAAAGTCTCGTGCTGAGCATCCTTTCGCGGGCGGTTGTCGCTCCGCCGGAAAAACGCAAACGTCTTTTCGCCGAGCTGGCCAAAAAGCTGGCCCGGCTTCACCGTGATCCCGAAAAACGGCGCGCCTTCTCCTCCTTCGATTTTCTCACCTGGGCGAAAAGCAAAGCTTCGGAAAAAACGATGAGTGAAGTAATCCGCTCACGCGGCAAACGAAGCTGATCCGCTGCTTTCCTGCCCGTACGTTTATGTCCTGTCAGACATCCTGTAAATTTTAAACAGGAAGAATATTTTTCATTCGTAAAACGGTCATGATATCTTCATTTTCTTCTTTTTGATATCCTGTTAATTGCTTTTCTTTTCCCGGGACGCACCTCCGATGCAAAGTAGCTTTGGGGTAACAAAACGCAAACACCATGTTTACAAAGCATTCATCGTCGCTACGGTCGTCACTGGCAAAACTGATGGCCGCGGCCCTGCTGACCGGACCGGCTGTCTTCGCGCAGGTAGCCGCACCCGGTTGGGTCAATGCGATCGGAACGGGAGGAGGATTTTACGAGAACGGCGGCGGCATCCGTGCCGGCAGCAACGGGAAGATCTATCTCGGCTACCGTTACGCAGGATCGATCAATCTCAACGGGGCATCGCCTTCAGCGGCAGGAGGCGGAACAGCCTGCGGATCGGCTCAGCTGACGCAGAATCTTTCCGGAACGGGCCAGTGGGCCACGCGTCTCCAGTCTTCGGGCGGATACGACTACGTGTTCGGTTACAACATCGACGTGAACAACAACACCTATACCGTGGGCACGGTGAACAGCGGCGGCGCGCTCTATGTGGCGAAGACCACGTCGACCGGGACGTTCATCAATTCATGGAATTTCAGCACCGCCTACGGTGTCGGTGCGAACGGCGTCTGCGCCGATGCGGCGGGAAACATGTACATCGCCGCCAGCATCAGCTCGAACCAGACGTTCGGAACGTTTCCGCTGACTTACCAGGGCGGAGGCGACGACATGGTGCTGATGAAGCTGAACAGCGCAGGCACCGTGCAGTGGGCGATCGACTACGGCGGAACAGGCGATGACGAATGCCGCGCCATTGAAATGGACATGAACGGAAATCTTTGGGTGGAAGGCGGGTACACCGGGACGCCGACGTTCGGGACATTCACCGCACCGGCTGCCGGTTCATATTCGAATCTTTTCGTTGCAGAATTCAATCCCAACACAGGAGCGTGCATGAATCTTTTCACGGCAGTGAACGCCGGCATAGGCGCGGGCGCCTGGTACGAAGAAAGCGACCTGCGCATCGATTCGTGCAACAATATTTACGTCGCAGGTCATTTCAAAAATACCGCCACGTGGGGAACATTCTCCGCCACCAGCGTCGGTGCCGAAGATTTTTACGTAACGAAGATCTCTCCCACAGGAACATTTGAATGGGTGCGTACAGGCGGGAGCGCCGGAACGGATGAAGCGACCGGCATTGCCCTTGACAAAAACTGGGATGTGCTCGTGGGTGGTTATTTCAGCGGAACAATGACGCTCGGTTCGACCTCTGTTACCGCAACGGGGAACAACGATGCATTCGTCGCGAAATACGCCAGCGGGAACGGGGCGCTGATGTTCGTGCAGAAAGGCGGCGGCGTTGGTTATGAAGACGACTATGGCGGACTTACCGCCGACGATAACCGGCAGGTGTATCTCACCGGCGGATTCTCCGATAACAACGTCGCGGCAAACACAACACAGTTCGGCGCCACGAACCTCGGCAACGGTTATTACGGCGACATTTATGTAGCGAAGCTCGACTCCACGCCGAACCTCCGCATTTATCCGCAGCCGCAAAGCTCCTATTGCTCGGGCGGTTGCTACACGATGCCGTTCACAACCGTGGGCACGTTCAACGGAGGAAATATTTTCACTGCCGAACTTTCCGATGCGAACGGAAGTTTTGCCAGCGGAACAACCACGCTCGGCACGGTAACCGCTTCCGGTCCGGGAACGATCAGCGTCTGCATTCCCCCTTCCGTTGCTGCCGGCAGCAATTACAAGATCCGCATCACTTCGTCGAGCCCGGCATACAGCAGCGTGGTCCGTTGCGGCACCGTCACCATCAACGGTCCGCCGTCCATCACCGTTTCACCGAACGCTTCGATCTGTTCGGGCGGAAACACTACGCTGACTTCATCCGGCGCATCCACTTATTCATGGACGCCTTCATCGACGTTAAGCTCCGGCACCGGCTCATCCGTTACGGCCACGCCGACTGCAACAACCACCTATTCCGTCATCGGAACAGATGCGAACGGATGCACGGACACAGCCATGACAACCGTGACGATCTCCAATTCTCTCGTCGTTACCGTTTCCGGCAACACCACGATCTGCAGCGGAAATTCCACCACGCTCACCGCATCCGGCGGAGGAAACTACGCATGGAGCAGCGGCGGAACATCCGCAAGCGAAACCGTGTCACCGGCATCCAATACAACGTACACGGTCACGGTAACAGACCCGGTTTCCGGTTGTTCCGACACAGCGCAGGTTTCCGTGCTCGTGAACGCGACACCCGTTGCGGCGGTCAGCGGGAACAACACGATCTGCGCAGGCGCGTCCACCACGCTCACCGCGTCTGGAGGCGCAACTTACGCGTGGAGTACCGGTGGAACCAACGCCGCAGAAACAGTCACACCGGC
>DASTSF010000475.1:0-2495 GCA_035760825.1 Bacteroidia bacterium | reverse complement strand
TGATCGTGTTCGGGCTCAAATACACGGTGAACCGCCCGCGGCCCTTTGTGACTTATCCTGACATCATCAAAAAAACAAAAGCGGGCTCGAAATCATTTCCGTCCGGTCACACGTCTTCGGCATTTGCACTGGCCACTTCTGTTTCGCTCGCCTACCCGAAATGGTACGTGATCGCGCCTTCGTATGCGTGGGCGTGCGCGGTCGGTTATTCACGCATGCGCCTGGGCGCACATTACCCGAGCGATGTCGCTGCCGGTGCGCTCATCGGCGCCGGGTGCGCATGGGGATGCTGGTGGCTCAATAAAAAGATCCAGGAAAAGTATTTCTGAGACCGGGCGCGATTTTTCGCAGTCACAAATGCAGAATAAAAAAACCCGCCTGTTCTTACACAGGCGGGCACAGGATAAGGTTCGTCCGCTTTATTCGATCACGATCGTTTTCGTTTTCACGATTCCATCCGTTGTCAGCCGCAACAGGTAAGTTCCCGCAGCGAGTCCGTCGGTCGAAACCTGCTTCGACGTAAAGCCGGCGGAAGTGTTTTCATCTTTTACGGGAACCGAAACCACTTTCCCGCTCATGTCCGTGAGGTCGACCGTTACCTTCGATTCTTCCGGGAGGAAATACGAAATATTCAGCACGGAATTGCCTGCAGCGGGGACAGGATAGGCATCGTACAGCTGCGGCGTTTTCACGTAATCGCTGAACGACTGCTGCTGCACGCCCTGGATGATCGTCGAGTCCACGATGATGTTCTCATCGCCCGGCTGGTAAGGCAGGTAAGCGTAATAGATGATGTACATTTCATCCGTGGTCGATTCACCCGCCCACACATCGGCAGGCGGCGTATTCGGGTTTTCGGGATTGTTGCTGGTATTGTCGTAAACGGCGCGCGCATACAGAACGCTTCCGTACGGAACGTGCACAGGCTGGCGGAAAGTATAGAACCCCTGCCAGTGGAAGCTCCAGTTGTTGATGTCGATGAGCGGGATCGTATCGCCGGAAGGATCGACGGCATAATTGATCATGCTGTGCCCGATCAGGTGCATGTGCGGCGCAATGCTGATAAGCGTTGAGTTCATCAGCACATTTTCCTGCGCGTAAAATGTTTTCACACTGTCGGCGGGAATATGAAGCGGTCCGTTCGTGAGCGACGTAAAGTGATTGATCACGGGGTTGAGTGTAACGGTCCGCACAACGCCCGTGGAAAACGTGAAGCGCACCTGCGTGCTGTCCGTCTGGTTGAACGTTCCGCCGGGATAGTGGATCTGCATGATGATGTTGGTGTTGGCCATGAGCTCCACGCCCATGTTCGGGGGAAGTTCCCACACGCCCTGCCCGGGCACCCATCCGCCGATAAGCGTCGCCGTGGAAGAACCTACGTCGCCGAACCAGGTATAACCCGGGCCGGGGTCATTGTTATCGAGGTTGATGCAGGTGCTGGACTGGTCCTGGTAAACAAGCACGTGGTGCACACAGCTGCGGTTGCCGGGAATGACTTCCATCTTCGTGATGTATTCATTCTGCGAAATACCGGAAGGCATAACGAAACAACGGTACAGGTCGGTCGGTGTGTTTACCGTGTAAGCGGGCATCTGCAAGACGAGATCTGCATTCGCGAGCACCGGTGTATTCGTATAAGTCGGAGGTGTCGGCGCCTGGGAACTATTTCCCTGCTGCGCGCCATTGTTCACCCAGTCGGAGATCGTCTGGATCTGCGAGGCGGAAAGCTTGCGTTCATTGCAGAAACGCGTGTAGTTGGTATCCGGCGGCCACGGAGGCATGACACCGTGGGTGATGTCGTACACCATTCCGGAGGAATTCAGCACGGCGTCGTTGTAGGTCATCAGCGAGAACGGCGCAATTCCTCCCTGGTGATGACAGGTGGTGCAGTTCGCATAAAGAATGGGAGCCACGTCCGTTGCCCAGTAAGGACCGGTCTGCGCATTTGCCAGGGAACAGATCAGCGAAAAAGAAAAGAGAGTATACAGTTTTTTCATCGGGGAAATCATTTGCAGAATGAAAGGTACGAAATGTAGCGGTACCAGGCATCCGTCCTGTTGGAATCCAATAAAGGGAAAAAGTTTAATGCATTACTCAAAATCCTCGTACAGCAAATACTTCTTCCGTATCACCTTGAATTTTGCGATGCCGGGCCTCCAGCTGGCGCGGATCTGGTCTTCCGTTTTTCCGTCTATCACCTGCTGGCGCAATGTTTTTGTACCGGCAAGCTTCTCGAAAAAGCTGTTGAAGAACTGATCCTTGTTGTCCATGTCCTTATAGCAGCCGAGCAGCCAGAACAGGTACAACCCCTTGTAATCACGCACATACATCGTTGCGAATTCATGCAGGTCGTGCCCGTGGCAAACCTGTCCTTCGTACGGCGGATGCTTTGCCCCGCGGCGTGAAGCCGGCGTGAACGTATACGCTGCGTTCTTCAGATCCGGGTGACCGACCACCTGGTAAGGCGTGTCTGTTCCGCGCCCGACACTCATGCA
>DASTSF010000474.1:0-5266 GCA_035760825.1 Bacteroidia bacterium | reverse complement strand
AGCAGGCTCGTCCAACCCGGTTTTCATTCTCGATGAGATCGACAAGGTGGGCAATGACTGGCACGGCGACCCTTCGTCCGCGCTGCTCGAAGTGCTCGACCCGGAGCAGAACCATGCGTTCTACGACAATTACATCGAGCTCGACTACGATCTTTCGAAAGTGATGTTCATCGCCACGGCGAATTCGCTTTCGACGATACAGCCTGCTTTGCGCGACCGTCTCGAGATCATCGAAGTGAGCGGCTACACGACGGAGGAAAAACTCCAGATCGCACGCCGCCATCTTGTGCCCAAGCAGCTCGAAGAGCATGGCGTGAAGAAAAGCCAGCTCTCGCTTTCCGATGCCGTCATCGAATTCATCATCGAGAATTACACGCGTGAATCCGGTGTGCGCGGTCTCGAAAAAATGATCGCGAAAATGATTCGCTATGCGGCGAAGAACATTGCGATGAACCAGAAGTACAATGCCAGGCCCGGCATTCCCGATTTGCAGAAAATACTCGGTCCTGCGCATGAAAAGGACAGGTACCAGGGAAATGATGTGGCCGGTGTGGTTACTGGTCTCGCCTGGACGCCCGTCGGCGGCGATATTTTATTCATCGAGACAAGCCTGAGCAAAGGAAAAGGGAAGCTCACCCTCACCGGAAACCTCGGCGAGGTGATGAAGGAAAGCGCCGTCATTGCGCTCGAGTACCTGCGCGCGCACGGTTACCAGTTCGGCATCAATCCCGACCTGTTCGATCACTGGAACGTGCACATCCACGTGCCTGAAGGCGCAACGCCGAAGGACGGACCTTCGGCCGGCATTGCCATTCTCACGGCGCTGGCCAGCGCGTTCACGCAACGGAAAGTGAAAAAGAACCTGGCCATGACCGGCGAGATCACGCTGCGCGGACGCGTGCTTGCGGTTGGGGGGATACGTGAGAAGATACTGGCCGCCAAACGCGCCGGGATCAGGGAGATCATCCTCTGCATCGAGAACAAAAAAGATGTCGAGGAGATCAACAAGGATTACCTGAAAGGGCTTCATTTCCACTACGTGGAAAACATGGTGGACGTGCTGAAGGCCGCATTGCTGAAAGAAAAAGTGAAGAACCCGGTCGATCTTGTCATCCCGCAGGAAGCAAGGCTGAAAAAGGTCGATTAACCGGAAATTCTTCAATTGCTATCTTTGCACTTCACCTGAAATTTCATTGATATGGGACGCATTTTCGAAAAGCGGAAGCATAAAATGTTCAAACGCTACGCCACGATGGCGAAGCAGTTCACCAAGATCGGCAAGGAGATCGCCATTGCCGTGAAAGCCGGCGGACCGGATCCTGCGACGAACGCGCGCCTGCGTCTTGTCATCCAGAACTCGAAAGCCGTGAACATGCCGAAAGACCGCGTCGATAACGCGATCGCGAAGGCGGCGGGAAAAAACGATTCGTCGAATTTCGAAGAGATCGTCTACGAAGGAAAAGGCCCGGGCGGTGTAAGCGTTGTTGTTGAAACAGCAACGGATAATCCCACCCGGACAGTGGCGAACGTCCGCGTATATTTTAACCGCGGCGGCGGAGAGCTCGGAAAATCCGGATCGACAGATTATCTCTTCGAGCGTAAAGGCGTTTTCCGCATCAACACAACGGGACAGAACATGGACGAGCTCGAGCTGGAGCTCATCGACGCCGGACTGGACAGCATCGAACCCGGCGATGAGAATGACGCGATGGTTTACTGCGCATTTTCCGATTTCGGCTCAATGCAGAAAGCGCTCGAAGCGAAAAATATCGAGGTGCTCGAAGCCAAGCTCACGCGCATTCCCGGTTCCTATGTTTCCCTGAATGCGGAACAGCTGGCCGAATTCCAGAAGCTGCTCGATAAGCTGGAAGAGGATGAAGACGTGCAGGAAGTATATCATAACATGGCGGAAGCCGAAGAATGATAAGTTTTTTCGTGAAAAGAACCGGCCCCGGCAACCTCCGGGGCTTTTTTTGCGTCTGTATATTTGAAATAACTCCGGCGGACGAACCCTGTTCTCCCGTACCGTATGAAAGGAAAAGCGATCATTATCATCGTGCTTTTGCTGGGCAGCCTGCAGTCGCTTAACGCGCAGCACAGGCTGGGCAGGGCGGGCTATTTCAAAACATTCGATTACGTCAGGCTTGCCCATTCGCTCACCGACAACGTGGAAAGCGATTCGCTGAAAGTGAAGAGCATTTACCTGTGGATGACGAAGCACATCCGTTACGACATGGGCGGATATTTTTCGGGCTCCGGAAGCTATACAGATCCGAATGATATCCTGCGTCACCGCACGGCCGTTTGCCTCGGTATCAGCATTCTTTTCGATTCGCTGTGCAGTGTCGCGGGAATCCAGTCCGAAGTCGTCTGGGGATATGTTTACGAACCCTGGTACGAAGGCCGCGATACGATCTTTCTCGATACGCACGCCTGGAATGTTGTGCAGATCGACGGGGAATGGAAGCTGGTTGACGTAACGTGGGCCGCGGGATCATTGCAGCAGCGCAGGCAGCCGCTGCGGAGGCTGCTGTGGAAATGGTTTAAGATACCCTACGGCATCAAGTACAGGAACAAGCGGAAGCGGAATGATTTTTATTACTGCACGCCGCCGGAAAAATTCGTCCTCGATCATCTTCCGTCCACGCCGGCCTGGCAGTTGCTCGACTGTTCCGTCCCCATGGATTCATTCCAGATGTCGCCGACGGCCACGCAGCATTTCCTCGATGCCCCGGTGAACTGCAGGAACGGCAATGACAGCATAGCCGCGATCACCGGTGCGGTTTCGTACAAAAAATGGATGGTGTCGGGACAGCAGGCGCTGGCTTTCAACAAGCACAATCACCAGGATATTTCATTCGGGATGAGGGATTACGGGTATTATCTTTTTACGCAGGCCGAAGACACGGATTACGATTACAAAACACGGATCGCTTATTATGATTCCTGCCTGGCGCAGCTGGATTCAATGTCGAAATCGTTTCTCGCCACGGCGAAAGATTGCAGGGATGAAGGTGCTTTTTTTGTCCGGCGGAACAAACGCATGAACCGGCAGCTGCTGAATGAAGACAAACCGCTGATCAAAAAGAAATCGGCTGAAGAAAGAGACTGGAGGAAGCAGCGGCAGAATGCGCGGCGCATGGTGAGGAAATTGCAGAGCGAGAACAAAAAGCTCGGCAAAGCATCGACGTATTATTCGCGGAAACGGATAAAAATTTCACGGCCGAAAAAACCGAACGACAAGGAAGCTGACCGTATCGACAAGCTCGTTGATCATCTCGGCGATATGGATGACAGGATCAGCGATCTCACCGACAGCGCTTCGAACGTGGCATTCCCGCTTTTCGCGGATTTAGCTCCGCAGTACATGGCGATGATAGATACGCTCGACAGCTGCGCGTATGTACAGCTTATATACCAGCGTTCCCTTGTCGTGCTGCGGGCGTATTATTTCAACAGCTTCGATACCGTGGTGATCGTTCGCAAAGATCACGTGATGAAGCTGCAGCATGAGGAAGACAGCATCCGTTCGATCATTCCGGGTGCGGGGATGTGGGCGGCCGATTCCGCAGCGAATGTTTACAAGAAAAATGTAAAAAAGATACAGCTCACGCTCAAGGACGAAATGCAGGCGTGCAGCCAGCTCGGCAAGATGAGCAAAAGCGGGTACGATGAAAAGCAGAAATACATCGATTGCCGCAGGCAGTACGTGGCGTGGAACGATTCGGTGATCAGCTACAATAACCAGCTGATCCGGCAATACAACGATTACGCGGGTTCACTGGGAAGTCTCGAAAAAAAAGCGGAGCGTTCCGCGAAATACTTTCAGTACGAAGTGAATTACGAGAACATGCGTTTCCGGAGCACTACTGTTTTCTTCCGCATGTATTACGGCGGTCATGCGAACAGCATGAAGATGAATTCGGATACCTGCAAAAAGCTGAAACGGATCGTCGCTTCACGGAAGAAACAGCTGGAAGCAAAACACAGGAAGGAAATGCAGCAGAAGGCGAAAAGCTGAACGTTTTTTTTATGCCAGCTTTCCCGGATCGGGGAAAGGAAAACCGGGAATGGATTTGTGTACCCGGGTTTTGCAAAAGATCACTGGTTACCGGCGCCAGACAGGTACAAAAATCCCCGCTGCAAGGTCGATGCTGTTCTGGAACGGCATCTCTGAAAACAGTCCGCGGTAAAATCCTGCATTGACGAAAATATTGAACGGGCGGAATTCATACGAGACGCCGGCCGTTAGCTCGAACATTCCGCTGAATGTTTTCTGCGAAGGATTCCCGTAGGAATATTCATGGCCGAGAAAATCCGTCGCATAATCACCGGGAGACAAGACGCCCTCGGGTTTGAAGGTGTAGAGGATCGAGGTCATATACAGCCCGAGACCGATATGAACCGCGAGATGTTTTGTCGGTTGTGCGGCTTCGGTGGTGTAGCGCACGCCGAAAGAGCGCGTGGAAAAATTGATCTTCCCGGTCGAGGGAAGGTTGTTGTGCAGGTACGCAACTTTCTCGATTGTGACGGGAAAGGTCTGCCCGTAGGTGATGCTTTGCGTGCACAGGCGCGGAAAGCCGAAATCGGAATTCCAGATCGTGCCTTCCACCCGGAAACCGGGTTGTGCGCCGACATGCGAAGTGTCGCCCACCGGCATGACGGTGAACCAGGAACCGCTGAACCCGAAGTCCTGCGCATGTACCATCGCGCAAAGGAAAAATGCGGCGGAGATCAAAAATGTTTTCGGTGAGAACATGGCTGCAGGATTATTTTATGTTGACGCGTGCGAATTTATAGCTCTTGAAATCCGAGAGGTAAAGCATGATCTCGGCGCCGGGATATACTTTGCTCGAGGAAGGACAGATCATGAATTTTCCGTCGGAAATGCCGGGTATGCTTTCACGCGAAACATTTCCCTTTTCGTCGATCACCGCCATCACTACCTGGCAATCTTTACCGGGTATAAAATATTCCGGAGCGCCGCCCGGTTTCATCATCTGGTTTTTCGGTGTGTCGTTGTAAATGATGTAAAGCTTGTTGTCTTTATAATAGGGCAGGTAAGAGGAGTAAAGACCGCCGTCGTCCTCGGACCGCTGACGCTTCGCGATCTTCGCTTTCCAGTCCAGTCCGCCGCTCCCGTTGAAGTTGAGCGCCATCACGTCATTGTAATAGTAAGAGTAATGTATTTCCGTGTATGTCTTCCCGTTTGACACGGAGGTGGACGCATTCTCGATCACGTAATATTGTTCGGCGATAAGGACGG
>DASTSF010000473.1:0-3006 GCA_035760825.1 Bacteroidia bacterium | reverse complement strand
CAAAAGCGCGCTCTGAAATACGCGGTTTCGAAACATCGTCCGAACCGCATGAAGGGCATCTTATTTCTTCCTTGTTACGCACGCGAAACAGTCAGCGTTTTTTTAAGCAGGGGAATAGTTCCGCCACCCGCGCCGTTCGTGGAAACATGCCTGAAAACGGAAGGCAATGTCAGAACGTACACGAACAGGGTGATGATCGCTGAAATAATCGCGACGATGACGACCAGCCGCACCTCGAGCCGTACGCCTTTGAGAAAAGGAAGCCGCGAGGAGAAACTGTCCAGCTCCGTAATCAGTGGCAAGGGCTTCATATCCCTTTCGGTAATGTAGCCGTGGCTGCGAAGGACTGCGAGCGCTTTCTGCAGATCTTTTTCTTCCACCTGCAGCTTTATCCCGCCGATGGCATTTGAATAAAACGGGTTCACCTGCGCCGTCAGCTCATCCTGGATGTGGCATTCAATACCGTCCGCCTCCAGCCGCCCGCATATCACGGAAAGCTCGGAAAGATGCATTGAGGTCAGAACCGTTACCAGTCGTATCGGCGTGTCTTTCATTTCAAACTTTTACGGGCGGGGCAGGATGTTATTCAAACCTACACAGGAATACGGAATAAATCCGGGTCATTCATCGAATCCATAAATTCAGAACTTTGAACGCAGAACATTAACCGCGGACCTTGAACAGAAAAAGCATTCACCTGTTATTGCTGATCGCGCTTGTCGCGCTGACGAGAATCCCGTTCATTTTCGACGGCTACGGCACGGAGGAAGATTCCTGGGGACTTGTCGTGAATGCGCACGAAATGAAAGAAAGCGGCCATTACGTCGCGTCGCGTTTCCCCGGTCATCCTGTGCAGGAATATGCGTACCGCATGATCTGTGACCAGCCCGCGTGGGTGTACAATTTCCTCAGCGTGATCGTCAGCTGCATCGCCGTCGCGTTCTTTTTTCTCGCGCTGGGGAAAATGCAGCTCAGCGGAAAAATAAAAACCACGCTGCTGCTCTGTTTCACGCCTGCCTTTTTCATCGCCGGAACGTACACCATCGATTTCAACTGGGCGCTCGCGTTCGTTCTCGCGTCGTTTTATTTTCTGCTCGGCCGGAAATTCATCATCGCGGGGATCATGATCGGCCTTGCCACCGGCTGCCGCATCACGTCGGGAATTTTCCTGCTGCCATGGGCGATGCTGCTGTTCAACCGTCTCGACCTGCGCGCATGGCTGAAGGAGCTGCTTCTCGTTTCCATTCCCGCCGTCATCATCGGCATGCTGCTGTACGTTCCCGCTTACCTGAATTACGGCACGGCGTTCTTCGATTACAGCGACCAGTTCCCGTACCCTCCCGTGGCGAAAGTGCTGTACAAAATGTCCATCGGCGTGTGGGGAATTCCCGGTCTCACCGCGATCGCACTTTCCGTTTTCGCAGCGGTAAAAACGATCCGGGAAAAAAACATCAACGCACCCGTTCTTTTTTCGCCGCAACGTCTTGCCGCTGTCTGCGCGGCGATCATCGTCCTGCACGTCGTTTCCTACCTGCGTCTTCCGCAGAAAAGCGGCTACATGATGCCCGCCGTTCCTTTCGTCATACTGCTCATCGCACTTTTCGTACGCGGAAAATGGCTGAACACGGTGACGGCCCTGTTCGTGATCGCGCCGTTCCTCTTCGGCATGAACCTCACCGACAACCTGCGCGGAAGCGAATATTCCCCGCTGGCGGTCCGCTTCCATTCCTCCGGGCAGGAGATCTTTTTCGATCCGCTCACCGGCCCCGCGCTTTCGGAACGCTCCAAGCGGAAAAACAAAATGAATTACTGCAGCGAGGTCGCCGCGTCCCTCGACACGCTCTCTTCTCCTTCCTGCATCATCTCCGGGTGGTGGTACAACGAGCTGGTGGTGAATTATTATTCGCAGGAAAAAAACAAAAACGCCACGCTCGAATTCTATTCCACCTGCGCGCACCTCGATTCGCTGCGAAAGGAGGGCGTCCGCATTTATTTCCTTCCCGAGCAGGACCTGTACAACGACGAAATGTTCGGGCAGAATTGCACGGACAGCATTGCAAAACCGTTCCCTGTGCAATAGCTTTGTCCTTTAACCGGACAGCATGTACAACCAGGGAAATTTTTACCAGCAGCCACCGCAGCAGCCGCAGAAAAAGGGGAACAACCGCCTCGTTCTCTGGATTGTCATCAGCGCGCTCATCACCGGGCTTTTAGCCACCGCCGTTTATTTCGCCGCACAGATGGGTAAAAAGTTCGGCACGACAATAAGCAACCTGAGCGAGCAGGCCATGCAGGTTTCCGACTCGCTGGAAGCGCAGGGAAATGAAGAAACGTACATGAACCTGCGGTCGCGCATCGATGCAGATTCGTCGCTGGCGCCCTACGCGTCAAAGCTCGACAGCCTGCAGGCGTGGACAGAAGCGATCCGTGCCGAGGTCCTGCGCGAGAAAGACGGTTTTAAAGCTTCGCTCGGCTCCGGCCAGCCCGGCTTCTTCGACAAACGTCCCGCGGAAAAATATTTCATCGCTACAGGTAAAGCCACCATGCTGAAACGCGATCTCATCGCTTACCGCTCCCGCGTGCTGAACGACATGCCCGGTGACATACGCGACACGCTGCTGAAAAACCAGATCGACGTCGACGCGTTCGCGAAACTGTCCGTTCTCGGGAGCTTCGCCCAATGGGAACGGATGAAATTCGACCAGCCCGCCACTACTGTTTTCATGAACATAAAAATGATCATTACCCAGGTGCGCAATTTCGAATCGTCCGTGCTTTCCCGTTACAGCAGCAAGATTCGCTGAGGCAGTTTTTCTTTTTCCCGTTTTCTTTTTTGAAGCACAGCTTCCGCGCATTTCAGTTCCTCTCTTCCGGTGCTCGCCTGTGCACGCCGTGCGGCGGGGCACCTGTCTCGCCCCGGGCTATGGAATTATCTTCCGTTCATCAAAAAAACAGGCCTGAAAATCTCTGCGCCCGTTATTCGTCTTACCGATAAGGCCATTCAGC
>DASTSF010000472.1:0-6200 GCA_035760825.1 Bacteroidia bacterium | reverse complement strand
CGACCTGACAAGGGGATCGACTCGCGCTCGACCTGACAAGGGGATCGACTCGCGCTCGACCTGACAAGGGGATCGACTCGCGCTCGACCTGACGAAGGGAAACGATTGGCGCTCGACCTGACGAAGGGAAACGATTGGCGCTCGACTGACAGGTCTCGACTCGCGCTCGACCTGACAATGGGATCGACTCGCGCTCGACCTGACAAGGGAAACGACTGACGCTCGACTGACAGGTCTCGACTCACGCTCGACCGGACAGTGGGAAACGACCGGCGTCCGGGCGGACACAAAAATTTATTTCACGAACAACGCCTTCAGCTCGGTCGCTTCGTCGGGTTTCATTTTGCCGGCGAGGATAAGCGCAAGCTGTCTTCTGCGCAGCGCGCCGTCGAAACGGGATTTTTCTTCCTCCGTTTCCGGGACGAGCTCGGGCACGGGAAGTGGTGAGCCGTTCTGGTCGACTGCCACGAAAGTGTAAATAGCTTCGTTCGTTTTCAGCTGCTCGCCGGAAACCTGGTTCTCCACGAACACATCGATAAAAACCTCCATCGACGTATTGAACGCGCGCGACACCTTCGCCTGGAGCGTGACAATGCTCCCGTACGGAATTCCTTCGTGGAAAGCGACGTGGTTGACAGTCGCCGTCACCACCACGCGGCGGCAATGGCGATGCGCGGAAACAGCAGCGATGATGTCCATCCATTCCAGCAGTCTTCCGCCGAACATGTTGTTGAGGTTGTTCGTATCGTTCGGAAGCACGTGGTGCGTGGCGATGGCCAGCGATTCTTTGGCGGTCTTTGATTTCATGGCGCAAAGTTAGAAGGGAGAACGGAGGACGGGGAATATTTTATCACACTTTTTAACCCGGGCGCACACGGCGCTTCTCCCTCCCACTTCATTCTAAACGGTATCTTTGCGTTCGATGAAAAACTTCTTCGGTGTCCTTAAGTACGTCAGGGGCTACTGGCGCTACGGATGGCTGAATATTTTCTTCAATATTCTTTCCGTCATCTTCGGACTTTTCACACTGGGGATGATCAAACCGTTCCTCGACCTCATCACGGTCAAATCAGATGACGTTTACCAGAAGATACTCGCCGAAGGAAAGCCTTCGCTGGGCGCATCGTTCAATTCGGTGATGAAATACCTCAACTACGAATTCAGCGATCTTATCATGCACGAAGGAAAAATGAAAGCGCTCGTGATGATCTGCATCGGTGTGGGCGTGATCTTTTTCTTCAAGGCGCTTTTCCGTTACCTCGGCATGTTCTTCCTGGCGCCCATCCGCAACGGCGTGGTGAAAGACCTGCGCAATTCCATTTACGAAAAAACATTGCGGCTCCCGCTTTCCTATTATTCGAATGAACGCAAGGGCGACATCATGTCGCGCATCACTACCGACGTGCAGGAAGTGGAATGGTCGGTGATGAGCTCCCTGGAAATGATCTTCCGCGACCCGGTGAACATCCTCATCATCCTCGGGTTTCTCGTTTACATCAGCCCGGCGCTTACGCTGGTCATTTTCATTCTTCTCCCGGTGGCGGCGTTTCTTATTTCCACCGTCAGCAAAAGCCTGAAACGTTCCTCGAACCGGGCGAAGGAAGAGCTGGGCACGCTGTTCTCCATCATGGAAGAAACGCTGGGCGGACTGCGGATCATCAAAGGGTTCAACGCTGAAAAAAGCATGAATAAAAAATTCGGCAAGGTGAACGAACACTACACGAAACAGATGATCAGCACCTACCGGAAAGTCGACCTGGCTTCCCCGATGAGCGAATTCATCAGCTCCGCGATCATGATGGTGCTGATCTATTTCGGCGGAAGGCTGGTCGTGGGTGCCGGCGCCACGATGGAAGGAAGCACGTTCGTACTTTACATCATTACGTTTTCGCAGGTGATCGCGCCGGCCAAAACATTCACGGGCGCGTATTCCAACATCCAGAAAGGCATTGTTTCCATCGACCGCATCAACAAGATCCTTCACGCCGAAGAAACCATCCGCGACAAAAGCGACGCGAAAAAAGTTTCCGGCTTCGAAAAAGAGATCGAGTACCGCGACCTTTCCTTTGCTTACCTCCGCGGCGACCAGGGCTATGCGCTGAAGAACATCAACCTGAAGATCCCGAGGGGAAAAACGATCGCACTCGTGGGACAATCCGGTTCCGGAAAAACCACGCTCGCCGACCTCCTGCCCCGCTTTTACGAACCGACGTCCGGGCAGGTGCTGCTCGACGGAACGAACACAGGCGACCTGCGCATTCACGACCTGCGCGCGCTCATGGGGATCGTTTCACAGGAATCCATTCTTTTCAACGACACCGTCCTCGCCAACATCGCCTTCGGCGTGGAATCCGCCACGAAGGAAGACGTGATCGCCGCCGCGAAAGTGGCCAATGCGCATGATTTCATTATGGAAATGCCGGACGGCTACGAAACGAACATCGGCGACCGCGGCAGCAAAATGTCGGGCGGGCAGCGGCAGCGCATCGCCATTGCGCGCGCCGTGCTGAAAAACCCGCCGATCCTCATTCTCGATGAAGCCACATCTGCGCTCGATACGGAAAGCGAACGCCTCGTACAGGACGCGCTGAACAAGCTCATGCAGAACAGGACGTCGCTCATCATCGCACACCGTTTAAGCACGATCCAGCATGCCGATGAAATAATCGTGCTGCAGAAAGGCGAGATCATCGAACGCGGAAACCACGCGGAGCTGCTTGCACGCAACGGCGTTTACCGCAAGCTGTACGACATGCAGGTGTTCGTCTGACCGGCCTTCATTTAACAAACTGAACACGTAAGAGATAACCGTTTTTGCCTCAAAAGCAGGAGCACTTTTGCTATTTTTGCTCAAATCAAACAAGACACAGAAAATTCAACGCCATGAAAAAAAGTTTACTTACTGTTCTCGCTGCAGGTGCATTCGCGCTGACCGGGTTCGCACAGCAGTACATTCCCACTGCCGGTTTTGAAACGTGGGGTTCCAGCTTCGGGGAAGACCAGCAGCCCCAGAACTGGATTTCCTACAACGTGTTCACAGCACCTGTCTTCGATCCGGGCGGAACCAACCCGACGTCCGTCACCCCGGCGCCGACACCAGACAATTACCAGGGCGCATACTCCGCCAAGATCGTAACCGTCGACCTCGTCACCAACCAGAGCCCGACCACGATCCCCAACCGCGCGGGCCTGCTGATGATCGGTTCCATCTCTTTCACTTCTCCGTACCTGCATCCCGGCTATCTGTTCGGCAGCCGTCCTGCAACGCTTACGTATTATTCGAAATACACGCCGGTGAACGGAGATACAGCCTACTGCCTCGTTCTCCTCACCCACTGGAACAGTTCAAATTCCACGCGCGATACGGTGGCTACCGGTCTCGACTGGACCAATACCTCAACAACTTCGTATGCACAGCGCACGGTTGCACTCGTGTACAACCCGAATGACGCAAACGTAACGCCTGACACCTGCACGATCGTGATCAGCGCCAGCTCGAACTACACGCCGCAGGCAGGAAGCACGCTTTACGTGGACGCACTTTCTTTCTCGGGCTTCGTCGGCATCAATGAGCAGGACCACGCACCGAACCCGGTGAACGTTTACCCGAACCCTTCGAACACGGTCACGAATTTCGACGTCACTTCGGAAGACGCGTATGAAGTGGTGGTGTACGACATGACGGGACGCGAAGTGAAACGCGAACAGATCATGAACAAAAAAGGAACGATCGATTCTTCCACGATGGATAACGGAATGTATTCCTACCACATCATCGCGAAAAGCGGAGACGTTCTTTCCAGCGGGCAGTTCGCTGTGAGCCGGTAAGCGCTGTAACCTTTTTCATCCGACCCGTTATGCTTTTGTATAACGGGTTTTTTTATGAAAAGAATTTTTCTGCTCGCGATGCTTTCCGCAGCTTTCGGCTCCTGCTGCATTTACCGGCCATCGATCGCGCAAAGCGATCGCATCGATACACATCGTCCGCCGTTTCCCATTGTGGATTGTGTTCCCTGCCACGACCTGCGCAACCGGAGCGAAAATTTTTCGTGGATGGAAGTCATGGGACCTTCCGGAAGTTTTGCGGCGGGAATGGAAGCGGGAAGAAATTTCAGCTACCTGCGTTTGTACGGGGCCGCCGGAATTTCCGGGTGGGCCTGGCGCGGACCGAACGCCTCCTTCCTTGCAAATGCGGGCATCGCGATCGGCAACCCGAATTTCTTTGTGCGCCCGGATATCGGTGCGGGATTTTCAGAATGGTGGCTGAAAGATCCACGGGGAAAAACGGTGCAGCTTCATCCCGCGCTGAAAACCTCCGTCGAGAAGGGCGGTTACTACCCCGCATGGAATGTATATGGCGGGTTGCGTTTTGCGTTCCCGTTCTCGTCCGTGAATTTAAGCCTGCGGCTCTACCGCGTTTCTACTTTCGGAAATACATCAGCGTCCGCGTGGTATCCCGGGATTGCGTGCGGGTTTCGCTTCTGAGAAGTTCCTTCTCCCGATCAGTTCCGCCTGCTTTCCAGCTGCTGCTTCATCGCTTCGACCGCAGACACTGTTGCTTTCTCAAATGAGCTGTCCTGCTTTTTCGCCACCAGCTTTTCGCCGGGCAGCGCGATTTTCAATTCGCATACCTTATTCCCTTCCACTGCTTTGTCCAGTTTAAGGTACACATCGGCCGACAATATTTTTCCGTTGAACTTTTCGAGGGCCGTTACTTTCTCCCTGACAAATTCATCCAGTGAAGGCCGGGCTGTAAAATGCAATGATTGAATCGTGATCTCCATATCCTTGTATTATCTCAGGTTACTTTTCTGTGAACGGGTGCTAAGTTCTTTACTCTTCGCCCTTCCCGCCCTGCAGCAGCGCAGGAGGAACAATGATTTGCATCAATGACCCGACCGCTGCTCCGGCAATGCACAAGGTACGGCATAACCGGACGGGTATCCCCGTGTTCACCACATTTATGCGGAAAAGTCACCGGGTGTTGAAAATCCCTTTCGGCACCAATACGCTTTTACCTAATTTTGATACCGCTCCTAAGAAGTCCGACGGACAAACCCGCAATGAAACGTTTTCTTTTTTTCCTGGTACCAGCCTGCATCCTTGTTTTTGGCGGATGCGGCGGCAAACCTGAAAATCCGGCTGGCGAAACCCAAGTCGTTGCCGACGATCCGGAAAAGATCAACAAGCTGATCGCCGATTATCTCCACGATCATTTTGCAAAAGCAGATACCAGCAAACGTTTCCGGATTTCCGCCGATTCCATAACAGCGTATCCCGAAGTCATTAAATTCTATTCTTCCCTCGGCGACAAACCCATCTGGTCGGACAAGGGAAAGCTGAACGCATCCGGCGATTCCATGTGGGCGGTGGTGAAAGACGCCGAAAGCTACGGGCTCATTCCCGGCGATTATCATTATTCCGTCATCGACAGCCTGCTGAAAAATTCCTACGATTCCGTCAAGGAACAATTCAACGTCAACCGCCTCGCGCAAACGGACATGATGCTCACCGACGCGTTCTTCACGTTTGCCGTCCACGTTTCCGTCGGGCGCATCGACAACGACAGCTCCACCGCGAGGTCATGGAAAATACACCGGCTCGACACGGACCTTGTTTCCGTCCTGGCATCGACGCTGAAGGCGAACACATTCCGCAAGACATTCGCCGCGCTCGAGCCGCAGCGGATGGAATACCAGTCGATCAAAAAATACATGAACGATTACCGCCGGAAATACGCCGGCATCACGTGGGCGCATCTTCCCGACCGCAAAGAGGACAGCACGGGATTTTTCGCCGGTGTGAAAGAACGGCTCATAGAATACGGCGATTACGATACCGCGTCAACCGAAAAGGATTCGCTGAAGCTTTCCAATGCGCTCAAGAAATTCCAGAAACGTTTTTTCCTCGAGCAGGACGGAAAGATCGGGCGCAACACGATACTCACGCTTGACATGACGCCGCAGGACTGGACGCGACAGCTCGCCATGAATATGGAACGCTGGAGATGGGAGCCGGAAAAATTCGAAAAGCGCCACATGATCGTCAACCTGCCCGTTTTCAAAATGACGGTGTGGGAAGCAGACACCATCGTGATGCAGTCGAAGATCGTGTGCGGCGCAGTCAAAACGCAGACACCGGAGCTCGACAGCAAGATGAACCAGATCATCCTCTACCCGTTCTGGAATGTTCCTTACAGC
>DASTSF010000471.1:0-8358 GCA_035760825.1 Bacteroidia bacterium | reverse complement strand
CGTATGATATTTCGGACCGCGGGTGGAATAAAATGACGCTCGATTATTCAGGACCGATGAACAACATGTATTACAATTCCTTCAGCGGAAATATAAAAGAGCACATCGTGCTTAAACGCGTTAAAGACTGATGATGATGAAAAAACTGGCTCTCTTCGTTTTTCTTTCGGTCGTGTCGCTTGTTCCTGTTTCCGCGCAGAGCTATCTCGAGATCGGCTACCGGTACGGCATCATGCATCCCGGGAACATCAACCGCGGTGTTTACACGTACAATTACACGCGTCCCTGGCTGTCGCAGAAAATGGATTTTTTCAAAGTGATGAAAGGATGGGAATTCTCCTACATGCGCCGGACGGACGGTGCCGGACTGGAATTCAGCATGGGGCGCATCAGCGGTATCAACAATGCGTTCGGCATAGAGCCGACGACGGGCCAGATGGCTTACCGCAAAATAAAATTCGGCACCGGCGGCTTCAGTGCCGGGCTGCGGTATTTCACCATGCAGACGGCTCACTTCGAAAGCGGACCTTCGCTCGATTTCGATTTCAATTTCGTGGTTTGCGAAACCTGGTACGCTCACGACCCGTCGTTTGCCAACGCGCAGGACGATGTTGTTTTCAGCAAGTTCAAGATGGCGAACACGATCGCCTGGAATTTTTCATTTTACGCGGCGCCGTGGCTGGGCATCAACATCCGCCCGTACTACCAGCAGCCCTGGGGAAAAGTGAACGTGGAAGGAATGGCGAATTACCTGCAGGGCGTCGACGGCGACGTGGAGCGCGAGAAAACGACGAACTTCGGCATTTCCGGAACGCTTGTGCTGGCCTTTCGCCGTGGCAAGCTGTTCTGATCACGCGAAAATAATTGCGCATCGCTTTGGGCTTCGCCGGCAAGAGCGGATCACTGCGCCGTCCCCAAAATGTCATCGCTGAAAGGCCGGATCGCAGGAAAAAAAACGGCCAGGAATTTAAGAGACACCCGGGTCAATTTACTCAGCGGTTCATCACCGGGAACATCGCTTCTCCTTTTGAACGCAATCCCTTCGCATCGGCAACCGGCGCTTCGAGAAGATCGTTTTCGATCGCTTCCATCGCTTCTGAAAGAAAAGCGGCCACCGGCATTCCGCCGTGCGTCTGCGTTTTGTCGGTTCTGCGCTCATGCCCCAGCTCCGTATCCACGGAAGGAGGAATGATCTCGAAAATTTTCACCGGCGTGTTCCGCATCTGGTAACGCAGCGAAAGGCAGTACGAATGGATCGCCGCTTTGGTCGCGCAGTAAATGGGCATGAACGCGATGGGGCAGAAAGCGAGTCCCGAGGAAACGGTAAGGATGGCCGGGTTGCTTTGCGAAGCGAGATGCTTTACAAATAATGTCGCGAGGTGAATGGGCGCAACGAGATTGGTTTCGATCTCGGCGCGTATGCGTTCTGCTTTCACGGGTGAGGTAAGGTCGACGGCCAGCTGCACACCCGCGTTGTTCATCAGCATGTTGACGCCGGGAAATTCCCGAATCACTTTTTCCGCGAGCATCTCACGCTGCTTTTCATCGGCGATGTCGCATTCGATCGCGGCAAGACCCGGATGTGTTTTCTGCAATGCGCCGAGCCTGTCTTTTCTTCTTCCGCAGATGATCACTTTGTTCCCGCGTTTCAGAAATTCTTCCGCGAACGCGAGCCCGAGTCCCGATGTTCCGCCTGTGATGAGGATGGTGTTTCCTGTGGTCTGCATGATCTTCTGTTTGAAATGTTACGTACGAAAGTACAGCAGAATGTTCTTTGCGGGAAGCGCCCCGGTTTAAATGGTTAACGTTATTCAGGCTTCGACACAATTCAAGCCCGAAACTGAAAATTTCTTTTTAACACAGAGGAGCACGGAGGCTGCTTCACAGAGGAAACACAGAGAACAACGGTCAACGCTATTCAGGCCTGGATGTTTCTCAAACTTTAAACCCGGAACCCGAAACTTTAACGTAGGACGTGAATCGTTTTTTTGTGTGCCGTTTGGAATCCGGAGTTTGCATTGAGAAATATCAACGCAGTTGAAAAATATCGTCATTATTTTCGCGCTGTGATGACGGATTGTTCGGGAGAATGCCGGTGTTTTCTGCCCTGTTCCCATTTGTAAAATACCGGTCTGTAAATTTTACTGCTGCAAAACACCCCGGTGTATGAACGTGGTTGCTGAACCACGCGCGGTTTCATTTTATCGCCGGGCGGATTTTCCCGGAATGCAGTGTTGCCGTCTGAATTCTTTTTTTGTCAAACCTTAAACCGTGAACGTATGGAAACGATGGAAACGAAAATGAAGGCCGCCCCCGGCACAGTTTACACAGCGTACTCGCTGAATAATTTCAGGAAAATTCCGCAGGCGGAAAGATTGAGCGAAGAGCAGAAGTCGGATATCGAAGTCGTCGGAAGCGTGCTCCCTTTCAAGGTCAACAGCTACGTGGTGAACGAGCTGATCGACTGGGACAACATTCCGCAGGACCCGATCTTCCGGCTCACGTTCCCGCAAAAAGAAATGCTTTCGCCGGAGCATTTTGCGCAGATGAAAAAAGCGCTTTTGTCAGGCGACGGCCGCAACCACATCAAATCGGTCGCGAACAGCATCCGCATGCAGCTCAATCCGCATCCTGCCGGTCAGGCCACGCACAATGTCCCGGAGCTGGACGGCGTGAAGCTCACCGGGATCCAGCACAAATACCGCGAGACGGTTTTGTTCTTCCCGTCGCAGGGACAAACCTGCCACGCTTACTGCACGTTCTGTTTCCGCTGGCCGCAGTTCGTGGGAATGGATGAAATGAAATTCGCCATGCGTGAATCGGAACTGCTCGCGAAATACGTGCGCCTTCACCCGGAAGTCACGGATGTGCTGTTCACCGGCGGCGACCCGATGATCATGCGCACGAAAATTTTTGAAGGTTATGTCAATGATTTGCTCAATGATCCTGCGCCGAACCTGCAGACGATCCGCATCGGGACGAAAGCGCTCGGCTACTGGCCGTACCGTTTCACCACCGACAATGACGCGGATGACCTGCTGCGCCTGTTCGAACGCATCGTGAAGTCCGGCATCAACCTCGCGGTCATGGCGCATTTCAATCACCCGGTTGAGCTGTCCACCCGTGAAGTGCAGAAAGCTATCGCGCGCATACGCGCCACCGGCGCGCAGATCCGCACGCAGTCGCCGCTGCTTCGCCACATCAACGATTCCGCGGATGTGTGGGCGGAGATGTGGAGAAAGCAGGTGAACCTGAACTGCATTCCGTACTACATGTTCCTGCCGCGCGACACAGGTGCGCAGGAATATTTCGCTGTGCCCATCGTGGAATCATGGGAGATCTTCCGCCAGGCGTACCAGCAGGTGAGCGGTATCTGCCGCACGGTGCGCGGTCCGAGCATGTCGTGCACGCCCGGGAAAGTGCAGGTGCTCGGCGTGACGAAAATTCCCGGTGTGATCGGGATGAAAAAAGTGATCGTGTTGCGCTTCCTCCAGGGCCGTGACCCGGACTGGGCTGCGCGTCCTTTCTTCGCCGAATATGATCCTTCCGCCTTGTGGATGGATGAGCTGAAGCCTGCGCTCGGTTCCGGGAAATTTTTCTTCGAGGATGAGCTGGAGCAGATGTTCCATACAAAGATCAGCGGGAACGAAGCGGACAGCTTTGAATGACGGGCTTATTTTTCGAAATTGCGCGTATAACGAACCCCGATGCGTGGCGCTGTATTAATTTTCTTCCTGTTTTTTTGCCGCATCGCTTCAGTGACGGCGCAGGCTCCTTCCTGGGCATTCGCCACGCAGTATGGTTCGGCGTACAGCCAGTCTGCCTACAGGATCGCCGTTGACAAAAACGATAATTATTACGTGGCAGGACAGTTCGCCTATGACCTGTGGATAGGGCCTGTACACCTGCAGGGGCATGCGCCTTCGGGTTCGTGGAATATTTTCCTCGCAAAGTTCGGCCCGGGCGGAAATGTTCTCTGGGCGCGGGAATTCGGCGGATTCTGCACAGACCTGATCACCGGCATGAGCATTGATACACTCGGCGGAATTTTTCTCTGCGGAAGTTTCTGCGATACGATCAACATTGACAATGTTCATCTCCTGGCGGCGGACATTTCCGGGTCGAACAATTCATACGTGATAAAATTCGACGGGAACGGAAATGCGTTATGGGGAAAAGACATCGTGGGAAAAAGTCCCTGCCGCGTGGAATGTGTCGCTGCCGACGGAGCGGGCGGTGTTTTTGCCGGCGGCTATTTTTCCGACACGCTCATCACCGGTGCACAGGTGCTGCATACAACCGGGGTCGACGATGCGTTCATCTCGCGTATCGGCGCATCAGGAAATACGCTCTGGGCCCAGCGCGACGGAGGCGCTTATTATGAAGCCATCCAGTACCTGTGCACCGACAATGCGCATCATGTTTATGCAGGCGGGAAGTATACGAACAGCTCTGTTTTCGGAAGCTATGCGTTGAATAATGCACCCGGGCAGGATGACTTTTTCGTCGCGTCCTATGATTTCAGCGGAGGAAATGCGAACTGGGCAACGGACGGAAGCATTGGCGGACCCGACAACATCAATTATCTCGGCGGAATAGCTTACGACAACATCGGAGGCATCGTGCTTTCGGGAGGATTCACCGGGACACTCAGCTTTACAGGTTCTGCTACCGGGATCAGTCCCAATTACGATGATAATTTTCTCGTCCGCATGGACACGCTCGGAATTCCCTCCTGGCAAACGCACGGTGGCAACGGCGGAGCAGATGACGGAAAAAGTATTGCCTGCGATCACTTCGGTAATATTTACCAGGTGGCGGATTTTTTCGGCAACGTTGTTTTCGACACGCTCCAGGTGACCAACCCGAACATGAGCTCATTCGCTACAACGGCAATTGTACGCTATTCACCCGGCGGCCATGCGCAATGGGCGCTGCTGCCTGCGTGCACGTCGCTTTACGGATTCTACGACGTGGCGGTGCGCGACGGAAACCCGGTCGTGTGCGGAGAATTTTACAATGATATTACGCTCGGTGGCACCCCGATGAATGCGGTGGGCGCACCGGATATCGTCATCACGGAAGCCGCCTTCCCGATGGGAATTGGCGAGACGCCGCGTCCGGCTTTTTCAACGGATTGTTTTCCCGATCCTGCGACGGATCTTATCCGGCTGCGCGCTCCTTCGGCCGGGCATTTCCGGGTCAGCATTTACGACGACGAAGGAAATCTTGCGTTCTGCTGCGAATGTGACGCCGCGGAAAAAAATGATATTCTTTCGATCGATAGTTCATTGCTCCCGCCCGGCGCCTATGTGGGACAACTGACGGGTAACGTGTGCACGGCGCCGTTCCGTTTTATGATCGCGAGGTAGCAGGGAAAGATGCGGCGGCGGGAAATTGATAAATCTCAACTTATTTGTTTTTTGCAGACCTAATTTTGCACCGCGCAGGTGGCAGCGTCCCGTTCATCCTGTATTTTCTTTCTTTATGCATGGTCGAGGTGCAGGACATTTATGAAAATGAGCAACGGCATACCGGTTTCACTATCTCTTAAACCGACGCTTGAAGCGGAGAACATCGGGCCGGACGAGGCGCCTGATAAAAAACGGATACTGGCCATTTCGTTTTATGCATTGCTGGTAAGTGTGGTCGTATGTATCGCTGCGCGTTTCCTCGTTTTTCTCATTGAATTTTTCACGGGGCTTTTTTATTACGGCAGGCTTTCGGGCGCACACGAAGGTCCGGCGGGTAATACGTTAGGCGCGTGGGCTATCCTTGTTCCTGTCGCCGGCGGGCTGATCGTGGGACTGATGGCGTATTACGGTTCGAAGGCCATACGCGGGCACGGCATACCCGAAGCGATGGAGCAGATACTTACAAACCAGAGCCGGATACGTCCTTCCATCATTTACCTGAAACCGCTTTCCGCTGCCATCTCGATAGGCACGGGCGGCCCGTTCGGTGCGGAAGGTCCCATCATTGCAACCGGCGGCGCGTTCGGATCGGCGGTAGGGCAGCTGCTGAAGATCTCCGACCAGGAGCGTAAAGTGCTTCTCACGGCCGGCGCCGCGGCGGGAATGTCCGCCATTTTCGGAAGCCCGCTGGCCGCCATATTTCTCGCAATAGAATTGCTGCTCTTCGAATTTTCCCCGCGTTCGATCATTCCTGTTTCACTTTCCTGCATAGTTGGTGCGGCAGGACATCATCTGCTTTTCGGGAACGAACCTGTATTCGCCATGCATGACGCAGGAATAATCTCAAGCCCTGCGCTTGCGGGATATTGCGCCATCGGAGTTGCCATGGGACTTCTCTCGGCCGGAGTGACAAAAGCGGTTTACTTCATCGAAGACCTTTTCGAAAAAATACCTTTTCACTGGGCATGGTGGCCCGCCATAGGCGGAGTGGCTGTCGGCATCGCCGGTTATTTTGATCCGCGGACGCTGGGCGTAGGTTATAACAACATCACCGATGTACTTGCAGGGAACATGACGCTGCGGCTCCTGCTTTCGCTCTGCATCATAAAATTTGTCTCCTGGGCCATTGCGCTTGGAAGTGGAACCTCGGGCGGAACACTGGCCCCGCTGCTTACGATCGGTGGCGCGGCGGGTGCGCTGCTCGGTCTTGCGATGCGCAGCTGGCTGCCGCATTGCGAAGTTTCGGTCTCGCTTTCGGCACTCATGGGGATGTCGGCTATGTTTGCCGGATCATCACGCGCCCTCATCACGTCCATTGTATTTGCCCTTGAAACTACTTCCTGCACAACGGCTCTTCTCCCGCTGATCGGCGCGTGCACGGCGTCATACTTTGTTTCTTTTTTCATGATGAAGAATACCATTATGACGGAAAAGATCGCGAGAAGGGGAGTGCGGACGCCACAATCCTATGAACCGGACGTTCTTGAAAAGACGAATGCGGCTGATGCCATGAAATGGATCGAGGAAGAAGTGCTGTTCAGCAGCGAAAATACGATCGGTGAAATAATGCAGTGGCAGAAAACGCACGCGGACTTCGACCGTCCCTATTTCATCGTTACAACACCCGCCGGTGAATTCCTGGGTATCGTGGAAACCGCCGGGTTGTTTCAGAAGCACGATCCGCGCACAGAAATAGGGCATCTCCTTTCTCCCGGGGGCGCCTTCGCCGATGCGGGCATGAGCCTGCGCACGGTTGCCGGCATTATGGCCAGGGAAAAACGTTATGTAATGCCGGTTATGTCTGCACAGGAAGGACGGCATGTAACGGGAATAATTTCCGCGCAGGAGATCATCGCCGTGTATGATGATGAACGGAAAAGCCATCAACGGAAAGAAAAACATTTGTCTTTCCGCAGGGGAACGCTGAAGATCCTGCTTCGCGGGCAGAAGATGATCTCCCTCATCAGGACAAAAAACGCAGACCGGAAACCGCAGGACCACTGATCTTCCTGTTTTCAGAGCCGGCGGGTTCGGCCGTGGCTGTTTCCTGTTCGTACGCTGCATAATTCGCGAAAATCTTACACCTGTAATCCAATTCGCTTTTTTGTCCGCACGGGGATGCCCGGATGATATACATTTCGGTGTTCTAAAATTTCCCCCATGCGTGATTTTTTTCACCTCGATTTCAGCCATATCGGGATAGTGAGCTTGTTCTTCCTGCCCGCGCTGATCAACGCCGGAATATTTTTTTATTCCTGGTTCTTTGCGCCCGAAAGCAAAGTCAACAGCTCCTTCTCCGTCCTTGTGCTTTGTCTCGCCGGCTGGCAGACAGCCGAAGGGTTTGTGCATGTTTCCGCCACATCGGGTGCCGCGGATAAATGGGATACGATCTCGGGCCTGATGCTGACGCTTTCGGTAGCTTATGGTGTCCTGTTTTCCATGCGGCTTTGCGGACTTTATGATAAGATAAAAAGGAGCATTGTCCGCCCGGCGATCTTTCTGCCGGCCATCGTGATCATTTTTCTGCAGGTGGAAATGCCCGAAATACGCACAATTCATTCTTCCGGTTCATGGAACTGGGTGGCAACGCCGGCAGGCACGCCGCTTTCTTTCGGCATTTATGCGTGGCTGTGCGCAGGCGGACTATTCATGGCAGGGATCTTCTGGACGTTCGCATTCCGGAGAAGCGAAGACGAGACCAGGCGGAAACTTTTCCTGCTTCTCGGTGTTGGTTTTGCCGTTCCTGTGCTCGCCGGGATAGTGGCTGAAGTGCTGTTCCCCTTTTTTTCCGGCACCGACGATGTTCCCATCACCACCTCTGCCGTCACTGCGTTTTCCATTGCCTCCTTCATTGCCATGCGGCGTTACCGGCTGCTCGAATATTCCCCGGTTCACCAATGGGATACTATCGTGGAATCCATGAACGAAGGTATGCTGATCGTGA
>DASTSF010000470.1:0-9355 GCA_035760825.1 Bacteroidia bacterium | reverse complement strand
CAACAACATACACAGTCACTGCCACGAACGGGTTCGGTTGTACAGCAGAAGATTCCGTAGCCGTTACGGTTACTTCTGCTCCGCCGCTTACCGTTTCGAATGACACAGCCATGTGTGCAGGCGGTGCTGCGACGCTGAGCGCGAGCGGTTCCGTCAACTACACCTGGCAACCGGGAAACCTTACGGGATCAACGATAAACGTTTCTCCGGCGACAACAACGACGTATGTTGTGACCGGGAACAACAACAATTGCATGAGCACCGATACGATCGTGGTGACCATTTCTCCGCCGCCGTCAATTTTTGCCGGTCCCGATTTTTCCATTTGCAGCGGAAACCAGGCAACGCTGACAACCGTATCTAACGCGACAGCGTATAGCTGGCAGCCCTCCTCCGGCATCGTCGGAAGCAATACAACACAGAATGTGGTGGTTCAGCCGACAACGAATACGTCGTATACGGTTACCGTAACGGGACCCGGTGGATGTATTTCATCAGACACGCTGAACATTACGGTTAACCCCACGCCAACGGTTACCGCAACGGCAAGCCCGTCCGCAATTTGCATCGGGCAGGCAACAACACTTACCGGTTCCGGAGCATCGACCTATTCGTGGATACCTGCGGTAGGTGTTCAAAATCCGGCTTCTGGAAATACGTCAGCAAACCCGACCAACACCACAACCTATCAGCTTGTGGGAACGAACGCATTCGGATGTATGGACACCACTTCGGTAACCGTAACGATAAACCCGCTTCCGGAAGTTGTTGTCACGCCTAACGCAACCAATTGCGGAGACTCGACAGGCAGTGTGACAATGAACGGTGTTGTGGCGGGAACCGGACCATTTACGTACCAGATCGGCAGCCAGACCTATAACAACCTGCCGATCACCAATCTTCCTGCGGGAACGTATACAATGATCACAACGGACGCCAATGGCTGTGTTTCGAGTCAGACATTCGGAATTCCGTATGTTATTAATTCTACGGTGTCCGCATCGGCATCTCCCGACTTCGGGGTTTATCCGCTGAACGTGAATTTTGCTGCCAGCGGAACGAACGGGATCAACAATTATGTGTGGTCTCTTGGCGATTCCACCCAGTTCGCAAATTATACGTACGGAGCGCCCGGAACATACACGGTTATTGTAGCGGCGTGGAACGACGATGTCGCCTGCACTGTGTATGATACGGTCGTGGTAACGGTTATCGAACAGGCCCTGATCAAAATGCCGAACGTATTTACACCGAACAACGACGGAACCAACGACTGGTTTGCGGCTGATGTAAGCGGTGTTTCCGACATTACAGTGGAAATTTTCGATCGCTGGGGCGCGCAGATATATGACGGATCCGTAAACGGAATTTCCGGCTCGCAACAAACGGTACCGCTGTGGGATGGAAAATCAAAAGGCGGCGCGACGGCTCACGATGGTGTTTATTATTACGTGGTGACGGCAACCGGTTACGATACCAAGCAGTACCCGATGACGGGTTTTGTACACCTCATTACAACAAAATAAACAGAGAATATAACAGGTGAAGAAAGATCCCGCTTATGGCGGGATTTTTTTTTGCCTCCCCGTTTTCCAAATTGTCAATGCATTTCTGCGGGCGCCGTATCACAATGCGCGCATCGAAAAACCATGGCAGATTTACCGCATCGCGTATGATAACGGAAGCTCTTTGCGGCAGGGAAATGACGCGCGATATCGCGGAAGAAAAGATTCCGTAAAAAGACGGAACGAAAACAGAAGAAACTGCCGTGCGATTTTTCCTGGGAAGAAAGATCAACGTGAACACTCAAAACATCCGGAGCAGGGGACGTTTGCCGTTCAGTTTTTCATGATCTTATAAACGCGGAGGCCGCCGTTATCGAATTCGATCTCGAGAAAATAAACACCCGGGGCCCAGGAATCCGTGTCGATCGGCGAGCTGGGTTTGTCATTCACGTAGATCACGCGTCCGCCGGCATCGTGAACGGAAATTGATTTCGGCCGGAGATTGGGGTTGACGCAGGAAATGTAAAGCGGTCCGCTTGCGGGAACGGGAAAACATTTGACATCATCGGGCACAAGATGTTCCGGTCCTGTCCCTGCGAGCGTGTCGATGAGGAAAATATTCGCCGTGACGGAATCGGCAGTTGAAAACCCGCTCTGGAATGTGGCGGGCCAGACGACGATCACATTTCCCCCGATACGGAGATTTCCTCCCATGTACGTGTCCTTGAACGTAAGCCAGAAAGGAAAGAAAAGACTGTCTCCCGGATTTACTCCATTGAGATAAGACGCCGGAAGAGAGAACGGGATGTGCGGTCCGCTCAGCGTATCCACATATCCATCGATCCGTATGCTGTCGCTGTAAACAAATGAGGTGTCGAAGTTTTTCAGGTACGCGCCGATGAATGTCGAATAGCCGGAATAAACCGTATCGGGCATGCCGATAAGCCCCGGCGCACCAAAGCCGATTCCTGTTTGTGCATCGATCCGTTCCGAGGAAAAGATCAGCAAAAACAGGACTGCGATTCGCGAAATAAATCGGGCGTTCCGGAACATGGCCTTTTGATTCCTAACAAAAATACCCCGTTCAACTCAAAAAAACATCTAAATTTGAAATAATCTTACGCGTTCAAAAAGCATGAAAATCCTCCAGCATATTATCGGAACGATGAACAAGGAAGAGGTGAGACACCTCAAGCTTTTCATGGGAAGAACGAACAGCGGTGACGACCGGAAAGATGTCGAGCTTTTCGATTACATACGCCAGCACCACGAGGATTACGACGAATCAAAGATACAGCACCGGCTGTACGGTCCGCGCGACAAGAATGCGCTGTACCGCCTGAAAAACCGCCTTCTTGAAGACATCGGCAAAAGCCTCGCGCTCCAGTACCTGAACGAAAACGATTTCAACGAGGTCGTTCACATTCTTGTTCTTTCCCGGTTTTTTCTTTCCCGGAACCAGGGTTCCGTTGCGTTTCATTACCTGCAGAAGGCGGAAAAAAAAGCCACGCATGCGGAAAGCCCCGAGCTGATGGACATCGTCTATTCCGAGTTCGTGCGGTTTTCACAGGAAACGCTGGAGGTGAACCCGACGGAATACATCCGTAAGCGCAGGAGCAACCGCGAACAGCTGAACCGCGTGCAGGAGATCGACGATATTCTTGCGGAAGTGATCTTTCGCCTGCGCACGACACAGAATTTTTCAGGCCAGGATTACCGCATCATTGAAAACCTTCGCCGGAAGGTCAACGAGTTTTCAAAGCAGAAATCGGCAAG
Organism: Bacteroidia bacterium; assembly: GCA_035760825.1. Lineage (GTDB taxonomy): Bacteria > Bacteroidota > Bacteroidia > Palsa-965 > Palsa-965. Next base: position 6,074 of record DASTSF010000470.1, on the reverse strand, counting down.
GACGAGCACGCAGCTGCGGTTCAAGATATATCATTCGCTCAGCCGCATCTTTTTACAGAAGCAGAATTTCCAGGCGCTGGAAAAATACCTCGTGCAGACGCTGGACGAATTTTCGAAAGAGAACCTTTTCAACCGCAATAATCACGATACGCGCCTGCAGATGCTCACGTACCTCGCGAACGCGCAGTTCAAGAACGGCAAATCGGCGGAATCGCTGGCTACGGCGGCACGGCTCAAAACAGCCATGAACGAGTTCGGCGGGCAGCTGCACGACAAATATCTTTTTTTCTATTACAATATTCTCGTCATCAATTACGCCGATACCGACCGCAGCCGCGCGATCGAGATCCTGATGGAAGCGAAAGATAATCCCGTGATCAAAAAACTTCCGTTTTATCTCGTGTTCATTTTTCTCAACCTCACCGTTCTGAATTTCGACAACGGGAATTACCGGCAGGCGATCCGGAATCTTGTCAAGCTGACGATGGAACCCGGCTTTGTCAATCTCGATTATGTGCTTCGCATGAAGATCGCCGTGGCGGAGCTGATCATCCGTTACGAGCTCGGCGATTTTGATGTGCTGGAGCGGCGACTCGACCAGGTTAAAAAAGAATTTGCCGACCTGCTGAAGAAAAAAGAAGGGAAAAAGCAGGCGCAGCTTATTGCGATCATATCCATGATGGTGGGATCACAATCGGTGAAAAGGGACAAGGTGCTGCAGAAAAAGATCCAGCGGTTTGCGGGAATGAAAACGCGCGATGATTCGTGGGAAAATGATGTGATCAACTACAAATCCTGGCTGGCACCCAAGATGGCGGGTCAGCGCTGATTGGGTTTCTGCTTCCTCATCTCCTCCTCGTACATGCTCTGGTACTGGTTGTACTTCATGATGTTCTGGTGCATCTGGAAATAGCGGGCAAGATTGGCCAGGCGCTGTATGTTTGATGGATTGATCTGTGCAGCCATTTCCATTGCGCCGGCGGCGCTTGCCGTATCGTGCTGCTGCAGGTATATTGTTGCAATGTTATTCCAGGGAACTTCGGAATCCGGCTTTTTCCGCGCGGCTGTGTGCAGCAGCGCAAGCGCGCCCTGCGGGTCGTTTTCTTCCTGCATTTTCACACGCGCCCATTGCTCGTATCCCTGCATGTAGGTCGAATCATTTTTAATGCAGGAAGAAAAGAAATAGATCGCGGAATCTAATTTTCCTGTTTTGTCATAGGCCATGCCCAGGTTGAAAAGCCCTTCGGTATAATCCGGTCGGATCTTGACGGCGCGGCGGAAATACGGAATAGCCGAATCGGGCTGGTCAACAAAAAAATAAGTTGTTCCGAGGTTGCTCCAGGCTGTGTGATAATAATCCGCAATATTCGTCGCCTGCCGGTAATAGATGCGCGACTCGATGAACATCCGCCGGGATTCCGCTTCCTCCTGTTTCGCCTGCTGATCGTTGCCCATGGCCTGTTTCTGGTTGGCATCGAGGTGAAGGCCCATCGCACGGGATGAAAGCAGCGCGCCGTACAGCATGTTCGCTTTCGCCGACTCATGCAGCGTTTCCATATCGCCGCCATAAAGCGTTTCCTTGTCCTCCCAGTCCTCATTTCGGCCAATGGAACGCACGGCAAAAAGAACTGCGATCCCGACAAGAATAAACCGTGCACGGCTATATGCCGGCGCTTTCCACCGGAAATTTTCCGGGGCGAGCTTTGTCCATTTGAAGACCAGGAAAATCACGACAATGCAGAACCCGAGAGAAGAGGCGTAGGTATAGCGTTCGGCCATAATCCCGGGAGCCGGCCTCAGCAGGTTGGAATAAGCGGCAATGTTTACCAGGTAAAAAAGAATACCGAAGGAAAGGATCGTTTTTTTCTTCAGTCCGCGCAAGGCAAGAATGCCGAGGGCGGCGTATACAATGACAGAGAGAATGACGAGCGGATTCGAAATGCCAACTACGGGAACATAGTTGAACCCGTAGTAATAAACGAGCGGGTAAGGAACAAAATGCAGGTACAGGTAACGGATGCTCACATAAGCCGCAGTTGCGAAACGGAAAAGCAGGGCGGAATCATGGGGAATTGGATTTTCAAAAGCCTGGAGCGTACGCGACGTGGCGGGAAGACCGAATCGCTCGATCATGCCGTTGGCCATCATTGCCAGCAACGCAGGAATCATGTACAGCACGATCTTTTTCCAGTCGGTATTCGAAAAAAACCACATCGCGACGGGGAACAGCGCAATTACCGGGATGATGGTGTGCTTTGAAAGCATCCCGGCGAAAACGCAAAGCGGGTACAGCAGGAGATAGTGTTTTTTCCCCGTTTCCATGTGCTTCCAGACCAGCAACAGGGCGAGAAATCCGAAAAGAAGCGCCAGCAGCTCATCCCGGCACTTGATGTTGTCCACCACTTCGGTGTGAAGCGGGTGAACAAGGAAAAGCAGTGCGATGAAAAACGAAAACCAGTCACCCTGCGTGGAGAACCATCGCCGCATCAGCCGGAAAAGGATAACGACCGTCAGGCCGTAAAGCAGGACATTGATAAAATGGCTCATGTGCGGACTTTCCCCGAACAGGCCGATCTCAATGGCAAATGAAGCAAGCGCTACCGGCCGGTAGGAATAGCCGCTGCCGTCGTTGTTATAAAATGTCCGGGTTGTAAAAACCTCGTGAAGCCCCTTGAAACCTTTGGCGGTTACCTTGTTGCCGCCGTTGGTGCTGTTGGTATAAAATTCATCGTCCAGCGCATATTCATTGAATATTCCATTCCCGAAAACGACGAACGTCAGCAGGAAAAGTACAATGGAAAACGAGTTACGGCGGAAAAATCCCCTGGGCGCGGGTTTGCGGCTTGTCGTGCCAGCCCCGTCCTTTTTGTTTTTTACGACCTTTTTAGCCATTGCCGGGATTTACCGCAAAGTAAATGATAAAGCCTTGGAATTATCGCTTTTTCTGTACTTTTGTTATTCGTCTAACGTTAACCGGCAAGCATGAAAAAAACGTTACTCTCTTTTATTGTTCTTTCTGTTGTTTTCCTTTTGGATCCTCAGAAAATTCTGGCGCAATGCCCGAATGACAACACCCTGGCTGCGGGAGATCTCACCCCGCCCGGTGTAACGCTTTCCACCACCCAGAATTATGCTTTTGGCTCTTATGTCCTGGCAAACGTGGTAGCCGGTGCGAACTATACGGTTTCCGCCTGCAGCAATTCTTCGTTCGATACGCAGCTGACGGTGTATGATAACTCAACGGGAACGTTGATCGCGTATAACGACGACTTCTGCGGACTTCGCTCGCAGCTTTCATTTACGCCGACTTCGTGCGGACAGGTAAGAGTGCTGCTGGATCTTTACTATTGTTCTGCCTCCACTTCTTCCGCTGATGTGACGATGACGATGAATACGCCCGGAACCAACCAGCCTTCGCTGGTGTCCGCGACGGACCAGTCAGCGTGCAACGGCAACACCACAACGATCGGCATATCCGGGAACGGAAGCGGCGGCGTTCCTCCGTACGTTTATGACTGGAGCCCCCCGCTGAATCTTTCCTCCACCACTACACCACAGACAACCGCAACAGTTACGGCCACACAGGCGTATACGCTCACGCTCACGGATGCAAATGGCTGTATGGCGAAAGACACGGTGAACGTTACTGTTCTTCCGGCGCCGGTTGTCAATCTCGGTGCAGACACGGCGATTTGCGGCGGACCTTATACGCTGAATGCCGGTAATCCCGGAAGCTCTTACCTGTGGAGTACGGGCGCCGGAACGCAGACCCTGGTGGTGACATCATCCGGTAATTATGCTGTGAACGTCCAGAATGCGAATGGCTGTTCGGCCGGCGATAATATCAACGTCGTTGTCAATCCGAATCCTGTATTTTCCCTGGGCCCGGATACAACCTCATGCAGCAACCCGGTCACCATTAACGGACCGGGCGGATATTCCGGTTATCTCTGGACGACCGGAGCCACCACGCAATCCGAGGCATTTACTTTCAGCGCAACGTATGGCCTGACAGTAACAGATGCAAACGGATGTAATGGAACAGACAGCATCATGGTTACGCTGAGTCCTGCACCGGTGGTCAACCTTGGCCCGGACACTACGCAATGTGGCGGAACCGTGACACTGAACGCCGGCAACCCGGGTTCCATTTATTTCTGGTCCAACAATACGTCGTCGCAGACGACAACAGTGTCTTCTTCAGGAACGTATTACGTTCAGGTAATCACCCCGCAGGGTTGTTCCAACTCGGACACGGCGGTTGTGACAATAAACAACCTGCCGGTTGTCAATCTCGGTGCAGACACGGCCATCTGCGGAACTTCAGTAACGCTTGATGCCGGGAACCCCGGCTCTGCATACACGTGGAGCAACAGCGCCACAACACAGGCGGTAACGGTGGGTGCCGGAACGTATGACGTTACCGTTACAGATCCTTCCGGCTGTTCGGATGCGGACACAATTACCGTCACAACCAACCCGGCCCCGCCGGTTTCTGCCGGCCCCGACCAGGCCATTTGCCCGACGCAGGCTGCAACGCTTACCGCAACAGGGGCAATCGCTTATCAGTGGAGTACCGGAGCAATGACAGCGTCCACAACGGTCAGCCCGGGCGTTACAACAGCCTACTATGTAACCGGCGTCGACGCCAATGGCTGCTCTGCATCCGATGTCGTCCTCGTTTCCCTCATGCCGGCCTCCAACGCACAATTCACGGATGTCGTGTCCGGCGCTACCGCCACATTCACGAATCAATCTACAAATGCGGTTACCTACAGCTGGAATTTCGGAGACGCGACCCCGCTGAATAACACGGCAAACCCGTCGCACACGTATACCGCCAACGGAACATATACCGTAACGCTTACTGTTTCCGGACCTTGCGGAACGGATACATATACCCAGGTTGTGGTGATCACCCAGGTCGGTATCCAGGACCCGGATCTCGCTTCTTCGCTTTCGCTTTATCCGAACCCGAACGATGGAAACTTCACTCTGTCGTTCGATTTCACGAAGCAGAAAGACGTTACGATCCAGGTGCTGGATGTTACGGGAAGGATTGTGTACAGCGAAGAAGATCACAATATCTCATCGTATAATAAACAGCTGGGACTTGCCGGTGCCGGCTCTGGAATTTATTTCGTTCGGATCATTACCGATGAAGGCGTGACGACGCAGAAGATCGTTATCCAGCGCTGAGAAAAGCAAACAGGTCATTGAGGAAGTCCCGGTTATGCCGGGACTTTTCTTTTGCAGGAGTCAACGGCCCCGCGTTATCTGCGCCGGGGAAAAAGTCGGCTGCAGCGGCCACGTGGAAAAACGCAGGGTGCTCAAAATACATCTGCAGGCTGGCGGGAAATAATCGTAGCTCTCTAAGCGGTCGAGGGACAGGAGAACGTGCGTCCGGGGAGCATTTTCAATGAAAAAACCGGGAGACGGAAACAGGAAACAACACCCTGTGGCGAAATAAAAAACCGCTTCACGAACGGAAGCGGTTTTGAAACAGAAGGGCAAGGCGAATTATTTTCCGCCTTTTTTACAGGTGCCGACATCCACCGTTGCTGCATTTTTCAGCTGCGGATCATCGAGCTGTTTCTTGGCGTCGTTATCCGTGGGTTCCAGCGTCAGGATCATTTGCCAGTAAGCTTTTGAGCAGGCATAATTTTTCTGGACATACTGATACCCGGCGAGATACTTACAGGCTTTGACGAGATCCTTTTTGTTCTTGTCTTTATCGGTGATGGCAAGATCGTAGAACTTCTCATAAAAAATACGCGCACTGTCGCTTTTCATGTCCTTGTCCATGTAAGCGTTTGCCTGTCCGCGCCTGAACCAGCCCGCGGGATTCTGCGGATCCATAATGGTGATCTTCGTAAAAGCAGAGTCTGCAGCGGCGTAATCTTTATTCAGGAACAAAGCCATTCCGTAGGCATTCCAGTTGGAAATTGTCGCTTTATCAGGCGCAGCATCAATCCGTTTCTTGTAATTGATCGCGGACTGATCATATTTTTTCAGGATCCAGTAGGAATCCGCGATATCGGAATAGATCTCGATACGGGAATGGTCATGGTCAA
>DASTSF010000469.1:0-4140 GCA_035760825.1 Bacteroidia bacterium | reverse complement strand
CATCACCGGCGAGCGAGCGCGTAGTGGCGGAGATATTCACTTTGCCCGCCTCCCCGTTCGATTCCATGCGGGAAGCCATGTTCACCGTGTCGCCCCAGATATCGTAAGCGAATTTTTTCACACCGACAATGCCGGCAACGACCTGCCCCGAGTGAATGCCAATACGCACGCGGAATGGAATAAAACCTTTCGCTTCGCGTTCCTTCGAATAGGATTCCATGAAATCGCGTATTTCCAGCGCGGCACTGACGAGCAGCGATGCGTGACGCGGCTCCGCCGCCGGCAAACCGCACACGCACATGTATGCATCGCCAATCGTTTTGATCTTTTCGATGTTGTATTTTTCGATGATGCGGTCGAAAGCGCTGAAGTAATAATCAATTTCACTCACCAGCTCCTCCGGTTTAAGCCGCTCGCTGATCTTCGTGAAATCCTTGAAATCGGTGAACATCACGCTCACGCTGTTGAAGTTCCTTGCTTTCGCGCTGCCGTTCTCCTTCAGTTCATCCGCCACCTCTTCAGGAAGAATATTCAGCAGCAGCTTGTCCGAACGGTCGCGCTCTTCCGAGATCACCCGGTTCTTCTTCTCCAGTTCCACATTCGCCGCTCTCTTGATGCGGTAACGGCTGAAAAGCAGCAGCGCCAGCAGGAAAAGCATGACGGAACCGGCAATAAGAGAATTACGGTACAGCTTTTCGCGCTCGATCCGCTGCTTCAATGCATTTTCCGAAGCCTGGTATTCGAGCTGGAACTGCGACCTGATCGCCGCTTTTTTCGTTTGATCGCTGACCACGCTGTCCTGCATTTGCACAAAAAGATCATACATGCCGATCGCGTCTTCGAATTTCCCCTGGCGACGGTAGACTTTCCGGAGAAGGTCCGCTGCATTCCGGATGTCCTGCGGATAGCCGAGCTTGCGGGCCAGTTCCAGCGAGCGCTCCCCGCAGGCCGCAGCAGAATCGGTCTCACCGCGATCGAAGAACAGCGTACCGAGACGGCAGAGAACGGATGCTTCTCCCCAGGAATTTTCCATCCCGCGGAACAGGGCAAGGCTCTGACGGTAAAATGAAAAAGCGGCCTCCGCGCTGTCCAGCTTCTCGTAAATGCCCGCTATGTTCCGCAGAGAATACGCCTCGCCCTCCTTGTCGTCGATTTGCCGGTGGACGTCCAGCGCTTCACGATACTGCGCAAGCGCTTCCCTGTTCTTTCCCTGCGCTTCGAAGATCGTACCGATGTAATTGACGGAATACGCCATGTTGTATTTGTCATCAATGGCGCGTTCTGCCTCGAGACTTTTCCGGATATACGCGAGCGCTTCGTCGTACTGGCCTACGTCTTTGTAAACAGTGGCGATGTTGTAAAGCGATGTGGCAATTCCATCTTTGCGGTGAAGCGAATCTTCAATGGCCAGGCTGCGTCCGTAGTAATCGAGGGCCAGCTTCATCTGTCCCTGGTTCTGGTAAATAAGCCCCATGTTGTTCAGCGGACTCGAGAGCGAACCCGGGTCGTTCGCTTTCCGGCTTAAATCGATGCTCTGCCGGTAATAATCCAGCGCCTCCGTGATCCGGCCTTTGTCTTTGTAAATCGCCGCGATGTTGTTGAGCACCTGCCCTTCCTCTTTCAGGTTTGCTCTCTTGCGGTCGATGAGGACAACGCGGTTGTAGAGCACGAGCGCGGAATCGGCATCACCCCGCTGCTCCAGCAGGTACGCAAGCCAGCCGAGCGACGCGGAACGGCCGGCATCGTAACCGAGCTTTTCGGAAAGTGCGAGCGACTGCCGCACCGTGGCTTCCGCATGGGCAGGATCGGACATGTAGTATTCACCGGCCAGCGAAATGAGCGTTTGAACACCGGTCGTATCGGAAGAATGGTGCGCGAAGACCTGCTGCAGAGAATCTGTTTTTGACTGCGCCCTTGCTGCCGTGACGTAAAAGCCACACCAAAAAACAACCGTGGACAGAAGGATTTTTTTCACCGGGTCTATTTCTTCCTGGAAATAAAGACGTCAAAATAAAAATTTCCTTTTGCCGGACGAAAATGAAATTGCAAAAACCGGAATCGGGTCGGCGGTGTTCAGAATTTCACGAAACCTTCCGCCTGCTTTTTTATCGCATTCAGAACATTTGCATCATCGATAGCGCCCGAGGCGGACGTGCCCTCGCTCAGTCTTGACAAAGGCAGCACCTGGTGGTAAACGGTCACGCCCATGTAATGCAATGCATTCGTGATCTGGTCAATGCCGCGGATATTTCCCCCGCGGCCGTTTGCCACGCCTACAAGCGCCATTTTCTTGTGGGCGAGGTTGCGGGGATGGATCGCATCGAGCAGCAGCTTGAAAATGCCGGGAAATGTGCCGTTGTATTCCGGGATGACGGCGACGATCCTGTCTGCAGGCAGTATGTATTTTTCCAGCAGCTTCCTGAAATCCCCGTTCTGCCTGTCCTGCAGGTAGCTGAACGCAAAATCGGCAGGCAGCTCTTCCAGCGAAAAGACCTGCGATTCAATGCCGATGCCGGTCAGCGTCTTTGCATAGATCGCAGCTACTTTCGCCGTGGTGCTGCCAGGGCGGTTGGTGCCTGAAATGATTGTAACCATTGGGTTTTTAACGATTCAACCGCGCTTTGTTAAAAATTCATCCCGCTTCCCTACCCCCAAATTGACTACCTTCGGACGAAATTATTTCTGGCGGTTTTTACTGCACGAAATAACGGAATTTTAACCAGCGATCTTCGCTTTGCACCGGTTTAAAATCCTGCATTCATCAGTATGAAAATAACCTATTACGGGCATTCGTGCTTTGGCGTGGAGATCAAAGGCAGCCACCTGCTTTTCGATCCTTTTATTTCGCACAACCCGCTTGCTTCCGGTATTGACATAAAAAGGATCAAAGCCGATTTCATTCTTGTTTCCCACGGACATGCCGATCATGTCGGTGACACCGTGGCCATTGCGAAGCACACAGGGGCCACGGTCATTTCCGTTTTCGAAGTTTGCGAATGGCTGGGCAAACAGGGAGTCGGGAAAACGCACCCGATGAACGTGGGCGGAAAATGGATCTTCAGCTTCGGCAAAGTAAAGTGCGTCAACGCAGTGCACTCGGCGACGCTTCCCGACGGCTCCAACGGCGGATGTCCCATGGGATTCGTGATCGAAAGCGAAGAGGGTAATTTTTACTTCGCCGGCGATACGGCCCTTCATTACGACATGAAGCTGATCGGCGAATACAGGAAGATCGATTTCGCCTTCCTTCCCATCGGCGACAATTTCACGATGGGGGTCGACAATGCCATCATCGCTGCTGATTTCATCAATTGCGGCAATATCGTCGGCATGCATTACGACACGTTCGGGTATATCAAGATCGATCACGGTGACGCCACCGGTAAATTTTCGCGCTCGGGAAAATCGCTCACACTGATGAAGATCGGTGAAACGATGGAAAAGGAATCCCTGTGCGGCGAGCAGCAAAAAGCGAACAGCAGACAGTGATAAATAAATCAAGTCAACAGCCTACGGTTTAACCCGGTAACGGGAATATTGAATTCAAAGAATGGGAAAAATAATTGCAGTAGCCAACCAGAAAGGGGGCGTGGGAAAAACGACCACCGCGATCAATCTCGCCGCGAGCTTTGCGGTGCTGGAATACCGGACGCTCCTCGTTGACGCCGACCCGCAGGCAAACTCCACTTCCGGCGTCGGTTTCGATCCGCGAAATGTCAAAACGAGCATTTATGAATGCATCATCGACGGTAAAGATCCCCGCGATATCATCCTGCAGACATCAACGCCAAACCTCGATCTTCTTCCCGCCCACATTGATCTTGTCGGCGCCGAGATCGAAATGATCAACATGCCGAATCGCGAGAAGATGATGCGTCACGCGCTTCACAAAGTGAAGAACGATTACGATTTCATCATTGTCGACTGCTCTCCTTCGCTCGGTCTTGTCACCGTCAATGCGCTCAGCGCGGCCGATTCCGTGATTATTCCCGTACAGTGTGAATACTTTGCGCTCGAAGGACTCGGCAAGCTGCTCAACACGATCAAGATCGTGCAGAGCCGCCTGAATACCGAGCTGGTGATCGAAGGCATCCTCATGACCATGTACGACGGCCGCCTGCGCCTCTGCAACCAGGTGGT
>DASTSF010000468.1:0-3295 GCA_035760825.1 Bacteroidia bacterium | reverse complement strand
TGCGCATATATCGATGATCCGCTTGATCGATTCCTGCCACGCCGGCATGATCTCGCGGTTGATCTCGATCAGCGGTGCACCGTAGATCGTCGACATCTTCACCTGGCCGGAAAGAATGTCGTACATGTCGGGAACGACTTTGATCAGCACTTTTCCCGTGTCGACCGTATTGATGATCGAATTCAGCCGGTCGTGCTCCGATGATTCGATCGCGATGATCACTTCTTCCGCCTTTTCCTCGCTGATGATGTGATCCAGGTTTTCTACTTCGCCCAGGTGCGGAAGCTTCGCTTTCAGTTCCTGCGAATAGCCGTTCTTCTGATCGACGTGAACGAACCCGACGAATTTATTTCCCCATGATTTTTTCTGGCTTTCGAGATCGTTGAACAGCTTCAGCGCATTGGCGTTGCTTCCGATCAGCACCGTGTTGAACCCGAGCTTGCGGTTGCGGATACGGCTGTTCGTGAAGGAAGAGAGGACAAAGCGCCCGCTCGCGGTGAAAAGAAAATGCGTGATGAGCAGCGTGAACGTCAGCAGGTAATAGGAACGGTAATCGATAACCGTATCATCGAGCAGCAGCACGAAAAAAATGATGAGCACGCCGATGAACGAATACAGCAGCGTCTGTCCCAGCTCCCGCAGCCGCGATTTGCGGTAGATGTTGCGATAGGTCCCGGTAAGCGCGTAAAGTGAAAGCCAGAAAAGCGTGATGCCGGTGAGGCCCTGCCAGAAACGTTCATCGAAGATCACGGGAACTTCCACACCGAATTTCACCGATTCGATCCGCGCTTTGCGGTAATAGTAGAACAGGATCCAGGCGCCGGAAGCTGCCAGCGCATCGCTGAGCACATATTTGGTCACCTGCCAGGTCTTATTCATAAAATCCTATTGCAATAAAATCATGTCGTCGAGATGCACCTTGCATTCGGAAACATCAGCCGGTTTCGAGCAGGCGATGTACATGTAGTAGGAAGTGTAGATCGGCTGCTGGATCACGACGTCGTTCAGGTTGATGTAGATCTTGTTCCACACCGCGCTCGGCGCGACATCCACCCAGGGACGGTATTGATGATCGGGCGTTTCCACACCAACGGTGATCGTGACGTCCGATTTGTAATTCATTTCGAGGTAAACATCAGAGGTGGTGGAAAGGGCGTAGGGCTGCGCCGTCCTTCCGACGAAATAAGCGGAATCGGTATTCAGCGTGATGATGCCGGAGTTCGAACCTTCGTACACGTCGGTATTGTCTTTCCACACATTGGCCGGTGAAGTTGATTCCGCAACGAGCGCGTTCCCCGGGCTTTCAAAATCTTCGGTCCACAGGAACTGCACCCCGCTGAAAAACTCCGCGGTGGGCTGGATCGTTGTGGATTGTCCCTGCGTAAGCGTCACGGTCGATTCCCATCCTTTGTAATGCGGGTAAATGGCGCGCGTTGTGGCGGAACCGTTCATTTTTATTCCTGCGCGGACGAGAATGTCGTGATCGCCGGATTTGACCAGCACGGGAAACGTGCAGGGAAGCTCGAACGCACCGATAAGCTGGTTGTCGACGAAAACCCAGGCATCGGTGATCTTGCTCGGCTCGTTGTTCAGCAGGGTGATCTTATCGATGTGGATGTAGCAGGGAATTTCTTCCGCGGGGTCAATGACCTTGCAACCGGAAAAAAGGAACAGGAAAATTCCCCCGGTAAGCAGCTGGAAATAAAAAGCAGATAAAGATTTCTTCATTCGGACCGCGCTTAAAAACGCAAAACTTATGCGTTTATTGCACCTGCGGCCGCAAAATTAGCGTTAAGGTTGAGCTGGTCAATAATTTTATGCGCCACTTCAAGGGCTTTGAAACCATCTTCAATGGGAACGAGCGGACGCGTATTGCCTTCGATCGCCTGCGCAAATGTTTCCAGCTCCATCTTTATGGAATTGACGGGATCGGTTTTCGGTGATTCAAAAAAGATCTGTTTTTTTCCTTTTTCGCCGAGATCGATCAGCAACGCCAGCGGGTCGGCTTCACCGGTCACATTTTTCATCCGCACGACATTCACGGATTTCTCGAGAAAATCGACAGAAATGTAAGCGTCGCGCCGGAAAAAACGCGATTTCCGCATGTTTTTGAGCGAAATCCGGCTGGCCGTGAGGTTAGCCACAGCACCGTTGTCGAACTCGAGCCGCGCATTCGCGATGTCGGGCGTTTCGCTCACCACGGCCACGCCGCTTGCGCTGATGCGCCGGATATTGGCCTTCACCAGGCTGAGCACGATGTCGATGTCGTGGATCATCAGGTCGAGCACCACGGACACCTCCGGTCCGCGCGGGTTGAACTGCGCCAGGCGGTGCGTTACAATGAACATCGGGTTTTCGATGAACGAGCGCGCAGCCAGGAAAGCCGGGTTGAAACGTTCGACATGTCCCACCTGGATCTTCACGTTCGCCTCCGAGGCGAGGCGCACGAGCATTTTTCCTTCTTCGATCGTATTCGTGAGCGGCTTTTCGATGAAAATGTGCTTCGATTTCCGGATCGCTTTTTCCGCTGCAGCGAAATGGTGAATGGTGGGTGTGACAATGTCGATCACGTCGCACGCTTCGATCAGTGAATCGGCGTCGGGGAAGGCGCGGGTATTGAAGTCTGCAGCCACCTGGGCAGAAACGGATTCCGAAGGATCGAAAAAACCCGCCAGCTCGTAATTCGCGATTTCTTTGATCAGCCGCAGGTGAATTTTACCAAGATGCCCCGCACCGAGAACGCCGATTTTCAACATTGCCCTTTTGATTTTTTACAAATGTATCCGTGCGGCCGCGTTTGCACGAATCTTAGCTTCGCAATGTTTCAACACTGTGTTGTTACCATAACGGATCGTGAGAATGGAGGACAGTTACCTGCACAAAGGATTGCGGCGCAAACTTGCCGGTGAAATAAAAGCAAAAGGAATTACCGATGAGCGCATATTGAAAGCGCTGGAAAAGATCCCGCGGCATTTTTTTATGGACAATGCATTCCTTCGTTTTGCTTACGAAGACAAAGCCTTTCCCATCGGCGCCGGGCAAACCATCTCGCAGCCGTACACTGTCGCTTTCCAGACGCAGCTGTTGGCTCTTGTAAAAGGAGAAAAAGTCCTGGAAATAGGCACCGGTTCCGGTTACCAGACAGCGGTCTTGTGCGAGCTGGGCGTGCGCGTATGGACCGTCGAGCGGCAGAAGACGCTGTATGATAAAACGCGGGAGTTCCTGCCTTCACTGGGTTACAAGCCGTCCTTCTATTACGGCGACGGCTATAAAGGATTGAAGGCTTTCGCGCCTT
>DASTSF010000467.1:0-6594 GCA_035760825.1 Bacteroidia bacterium | reverse complement strand
TTTTTCGCCTCCTGCGAAGGCGATGTGCGTTTCACCACCGACCAGCCCGGCGGGCAGCCTGCGCTTAAAACGGTTCCTTCCGAGCTCATCGGCGATTACGTGAACAACGACGATTCCCTTTATATACGCGCCACCGAAATGACGCTCGTGCGGCCGTCGCGCCAGACTATCCCGCTGAAGGATTCCGCCAAAGTGGGAATGACAAAAACGAAAGACGGGCGCTACATCATGCGCGCGGGTGCGCAGCGCTACGTGGAAAATGTTTCCGCCGATTCGGCCGTGATCGTCAACCGCAACGCGGACGTTTATCATCTCGGCAAGGACACGCTCCTGAAAGATTTCAACGGCTGTTACTGGCTGAGCATGAAAAGCGGCGAGAACGAATGGAAGATCATGCAGATCACGCTGCATAAAAAGAAGCTGGGCATAGCCGTTCCGTCCCTGCCGAAGGACGAGCGCAGCAAAATGAACAAACGCCTCGACGAGGCAAAATGTTCTGTCGATTCGGCCGGCGTCTTTTCCTGTGTCACGCCGTTCACACGCTCTTCCGACCAGTCGTACTTTATTGTCTCGGCCACTCCCGACCAGCTGAAAAACCTCGACCGCCGGGGATTGTTCAGGCCCGTGGCTACGTTCGATAAGGTGAAGTAGCGCCCGGATCTCTATTGGTAATTCCCGGTTTTTTTTCTGCGCTCTTGACTTGATCGTTTTTTTCGCTTTATATTTGTCGCGCAAACAAAATGAACACACAGCTGATCCATACAATGAACACGATGCACAACATGACCATGATGTGCTGCTGCGCATTCGAATAACCCGGATCAGTATAAACCTATACAAAGGCTTTTCCGGAAACAGGATAAGCCTTTTTTATTTCAACGAAATTCAAAGTTCTCAGCATGAGACGCACCGCTAAAACCTTCCTCTCCACTTGCATGTGTTACATGTGCATGTGCTGCTGCATGAGCAGTAGCAGGGAAGGCTATGTATCACGGTGATGTTGATTGTTGGTGTGTTGAGCGAAGCCCTCCCGGAAAACCGTGGAGGGCTTATTTTTTTCCGTCTTCCCGGTTCCGGAAAAAACAAAAAAGTGAAAACAAAAAAAGCGTCATGCAAAGCTTCAGAACCGAAACAGAAATCATCCTCCCCGGCGGAAAAACGGTGATCGAAAAAGACATCCTCGAGCTGGAAGAAAAGATCCGCCGTTTCCGCAACGGGACGATCGACCCGGAAAAATTCCGCAGCCTGCGTCTCGCACGCGGCGTATATGGACAACGCCAGCAAGGCGTACAGATGGTGCGCATCAAAATTCCCTACGGGAAGATCTCGCCCGCACAACTGCGCCGCATCGCGGATCTCACGGAAGAATTTTCCACCGCCAACATCCATTTCACCACGCGGCAGGACGTGCAGCTGCATTTCGTCAGCCTCGACCGCACACCGGAATTATGGGCGAAGCTCGAAGAAAGCGACCTCACCATGCGCGAAGCGTGCGGGAACACGGTGCGCAACGTCACCGCTTCACCGGAAGCCGGCATCGACCCGGAAGAGCCGTTCGACATCACTCCCTACGCGGATGCGCTGTTCCGTTATTTCCTCCGTCACCCGGTCGGGCAGGACATGGGCCGCAAGATCAAGATCGCTTTTTCCTCTTCGGAAAAAGACAGCGCGTTCACGTTCATGCACGACGTGGGATTCATCCCGCGCGTGGAAATACGCGAAGGAAAGATCGTGCGGGGCTTCAAAGTGCTGATCGGCGGCGGACTCGGCGCGCAACCGTTCACAGCGAGAACGGCGTTTGAATTTCTCCCGGCGGAGGAGATCATCCCGTTCACGGAAACGCTCCTGCGCGTGTTCGACCGTTACGGTGAACGCAACAACCGCCACAAGGCACGGCTGAAGTACCTCGTGAACCAGCTGGGTGCGGATGAGGTGCTTCGCTTTGCTTCGCTCGAACGTATTTCGCTTGCGAAGCAGAAAATCCCCATCGACGGGAGCGCCGTTTTTTCACCGGCCAAAAAAGAAAAAACATTCACGACGTTCCGCGTCAGCGAAAGCGAAGAATTCAAAACATGGAAGGACGCGAACACGTTCCCGCAGAAGCAGGACGGCTGGTACGGCGTTTACGTCAAGATCACGCTCGGAAATATTTCATCCGTCCGTGCGCGGGTCCTCGCTTCCCTCATCGAAGAATTTTCGGAAGACGACGCGCGCGTCACGCCCGGCCAGAGCATCCTTTTGCGTTTTGTTCCGGCGAATGCACTGCCAGCGCTGTTCACCGCTTTGAAAGAAAATGATTTTCACGCCACCGGCGCAGAATCGCTCGCCGATATCACCGCCTGCCCGGGAACCGATACGTGCAACCTCGGCATTTCGAACAGCACCGGTGTTGCGCTGGAGCTGGAAAAAGTAGTGCGCGAAGAATTCCCCGAGCTCGTGGCAGAAAAAAACATTTCCATCCGCATCAGCGGCTGCATGAACAGCTGCGGGCAGCATTCCCTCGCACAGATCGGTTTCCACGGAAGCTCGGTGAAAGCGGGAACAGCGGTTGCGCCCGCGCTGCAATTGCTGCTTGGCGGCGGACCCACCGGTTCCGGCAACGGACGCATCGCCGAGAAGATCGGCAAGTTCCCGGGCCGGCGCGCACCGGCCGTATTGCGCACGCTGCTCGCGGATTTCAGAACGAACGCAAACCGCGATGAAACGTTTAACGATTATTTCGATCGCGCGGGGAAAAACTATTTCTACAACCTCGTCAAACCGTTCTTCGATGTGAAAACGCTGGCGGAAAGCGAGCTCATCGACTGGGGACAGGAAGAAAGGTTCGTTCCTGCGATCGGCGTGGGCGAATGCGCAGGCGTGAAAATAGATCTCGTTTCCGTTCTTATCGCGGAAGCGGAAGATTCCCTGGCAGCGGCAGAAGAGAATCTTCCGGAAACACGTTACGCCGATGCGATCTACAAAACGTACAACGCATTTATCCATTCTGCAAAAGCGTTGCTGCTGTCGAAGGAAGTTCACGTGAACACACAGCACGGCGTGCTGAATGATTTCGACCGGCATTTCGTGGAAACCGGAGAATTTTCGTTCGGAAAAAGCTTTCGCGAAACGGTGCTGGAACTGAACAGGGAAAAACCTTCGGAAGAATTTGCACGGAAATACCTGGGGACAGCGAATGATTTTTTCCGGCAGATCGGTCAATACAGGAAAACCGGACAACACGGATTATTACTGAACTGAAATGAAAAAGATAAAACAACTGCTCGAATCGGTTTTCGAGGCGTGTTGAACCTGTGTTCATGACCCTCCACCCTGGTCAACCGTAAAGACGCGAAAGCGGAGAACTTTCGCAGAGAAACCAAACCACATTTTCTATTAAAACAACAAGAAATCATGTCAACACAAAACATACAACCGAAAGTAACGCTCGTCGGGGCTGGTCCCGGCGATCCTGACCTGCTCACGATAAAAGGCGTGAATGCGCTCGGGGAAGCGGACGTCGTCCTGTACGATGCGCTCGTCAATCCTGAAATTCTCAAGTACGCGCCCGCAGACGCCAAAAAAGTTTTCGTCGGGAAACGCAGCGGCAACCATTCCTTCACGCAGGAACAGATCAACACGCTGATCGTCGACTATGCGTTCACGCACGGGCATGTTGTCCGCCTCAAGGGCGGCGATCCGTTCGTGTTCGGCCGCGGAACCGAAGAGCTCGAGTACGCCGAAACGTTCAACATTGAAACCGATATCGTGCCCGGCATTTCCAGTTCCACCGGTGTTCCCGCGCTGCAGCGCATTCCTGTCACGCACCGCGGAACCAGCGAAAGCTTCTGGGTGATCACCGGGCGCAACAGCGAAGGAAAAGTGCCTGAAGACATAAAGCTCGCTGCACGATCGGGCGCGACGGTCGTCATACTCATGGGCCTGCGCAACCTGGAAAAGATCGTGCGCATTTACCAGGAACACGAGCGGGGAAATCTTCCCGTCGCTGTGATCCAGGACGGAAGTCTTCCGACGGAAAACATCGCCATCGGCTCCATCGACACGATCGTGGAAGCGGTAAAGCAGGAAAATATTTCCGCACCCGCGATCATCGTTATCGGGGAAGTGGTGCGGAAAAACCCGCTGGCGGCGTACACACTTTCACTTGAAAACCATTTCCTGAACTGAAAAGCAACACCGGTTTCCCGCGGGTGACGTTACCGGGAAAATCATCACTTTTGCGCTGATCTTAAAAACAGGTACGCTGGACACACTGACACATACGCACAGGGGAAATACCCTGTTCCCGGTCTTCATGAAGCTCGAAGACCTCCGCCTGCTTATCATCGGCGGAGGGAACGTCGCGCTCGAGAAGCTGAACGCAGTGCTGTCCAACAGCCCGGCCACGAATGTCACGCTCATCGCGCCCGAAATACGCCATGAGATCCTGGAGCTTGCGAAAGAATTTTCCAGCGTCATCATTTTCGAACGCGAAGTGAGTCCGCAGGATTTCGATGAAGCGGATATTGTTTTTATTGCGGTCAATGATTTTGTGCTGGCGGAAGAGCTCGTGATCGAAGCGCACCGGAGAAACCTGCTCGTGAACGTTGCGGACACGCCGGGCTTCTGTGATTTTTACCTCGGTTCCATCGTGCAGAAAGGCGACCTGAAGATCGCCGTTTCCACCAATGGAAAATCACCGACGTTCTCGAAGCGGATGAAGGAAGTGCTGAACGATTCCATCCCCGACGAAACGCAGGTGACGATCGCGCACCTGCACGAACTTCGGAAACACCTGAAAGGAAATTTCCGTGAGAAAGTGGAAGCGCTGAACCGTGCGACGGCCGTGCTGGTGGAAAAAGATGCGAAGAAAAAATTCACCGGGCTGAAGCTGCGCTCGTGGCTGTTCTATTCTTTTTCGGCGATCTCGCTGATGATCCTCGGGCACCTGCTGTTCACGTACGTTCCCTTCGAACGCATCGGCAGCTCCATCACCGGGTCGCTTTCATCGATCGACAGCCGCATCCTTATCTGGATCGCGATCGGCATGGGCGCGCAGCTCGTGGACGGAGCGCTGGGCATGGCGTACGGCGTGACAACGACCGCTTCACTTCTTTCGTTCGGGATTCCGCCCGCGGTGGCGAGCGCCAGCATGCACGCGTCGGAGATCATGCTCACGGGAACGTCTTCGCTCGTGTACCTCAAATACCGCAACATCAACGGCAAGCTTTTCCGTTCACTGCTGGTTCCCGGTGCGATCGGCGCGATCCTTGGCGCCTGCACGATCTCGCTGCTGAAAGAATACGTCCATTACGTGAAGCCGGTGATTTCCGTGTACACTCTTGTGCTCGGCGTCTTAATTTTGCGCAAAGCCATCATGGAGAAGAAAAAGAAAAGGTCGAAGATCCGCCGCGTGGGCGTGCTTGCTTCGTTCGGCGGTTTTCTCGATTCCATCGGCGGCGGCGGCTGGGGACCGATCGTAACGTCGACGCTGCTGGCCGGCGGACGAGACCTGCGCTACTCCATCGGGTCGGCGCATGCCGCAAAATTTTTCGTCGCACTCATCAGCTCCGTCACGTTCTTCTTCATGATCGGTTTCGCGCACTGGACGATCATCCTCGGGCTGATCATCGGCGGAATGGTGGCCGCCCCGTTTTCCATCTGGCTTTCCACGCGCATTTCCGTGCGCAACGGCCTCGCGCTTGTCGGACTGCTGGTGATCATCACGAGTCTTAAAACAATAATTTCGGCGCTGCTGTGAAAAGTGTTGAGGAATTAAATAACGTGTATGCTTCGCTGAGGCCGCTGCAGCGGATCGAAAAGCTGTATTCCGATTCGGAAAAAGTGCTGCTCACTTCCTCGTTCGGTACAACGTCCGTTATCCTGCTGCACATGTTCCACGAAGTGAATCCTGCACAGGAAATTATTTTTCTCGACACCACTTATCATTTTGCGGAAACGCTCCGGTACAAGGAAATGCTCACGGAAAGATTCGGGCTTAACGTCCGCACCGCGCAGCCGGAAGAATGGAAAAATGCCTTCACGAATTCCGACCAGACGTGGAGCAAAGATCCCGACCTCTGCTGCTCCATCAACAAGGTGGAACCGCTCGATAAGCTGAAAGCCGGCTATGAAGTCTGGGTTTCCGGGCTGATGCAGTCGCAGAACAATTACCGGAAACAGATGACTATTTTCGAGCAGAAGGAAACCCTGCTGAAGTTCTATCCCATCATCGACCTGTCGGAAGAGGAAGCGAAAAAGTACATTGCGGAAAATAATTTACCGCCACACCCGCTCGTCGCGCATGGTTTTAATTCAGTGGGATGCATTCACTGCACGGTGAAAGGACGCGGACGGGAAGGAAGGTGGGTGAACCGGAATAAAACGGAATGCGGGTTGCATATATAACAGTTGGAAAGTTTCGGGTTTAAAGTTCACTGTTAATGAAAACCGTTCGAGACAAAATCAAATTCAGAATTCAGAACTCAACATTCAAAATTGAAATAAGATGCCAGACAATAACGAGAAGATTTCCGTCGCTTTATTCGGCTTCGGTTGCGTGGGACAAGGTCTTTACGACGTGCTCAACCATTCGGAAGTGCTGCAGGCGAACAT